>QILX01000370.1 GCA_003232175.1 Hyphomicrobiales bacterium
AATTTGCCGTGGTTAACACCTTATTAACGACGCGGCGGCAGATTTGGCGCAGCAAACCAAACGAGGCCATCATGATCTCGCCCATACGACCAGCCACAACAGCAAAAGCCACGTCAGCCGCACGGCGCACTTCGGGGGTGACAAAAGGGGCCAAATTTTCCCCAGCGACCGCGTCCGCTTCTGGCGCGCAAACATCTTCAGCGGGGCCAGCCCAGGGCATTGTCGCCAGTGCGCCGATTGCGTCGATCGATGCGGTGATTGCGTTGCAAACCGTCGATGATCCCGCCGGGCGCAAGGCCAAGGCAGTAGAGCGGGGAACACGTATTCTCGACGATCTCGATGATCTGAAAATCGCCCTGCTGGATGGACGGATATCTGCCGAACAACTCAATCGCATCGTCTCACAAATGTCGGCGCGGCGTGAGCAGAGCGGCGATCATCGCCTGGAAGATGTCCTTGATGGTATCGATCTCAGAGTCCAGGTGGAACTAGCCAAACTGGGGCGATAATTGGTGCTGTCAAATTCGATTATAGGATTTGATCACGATTATTTAGGCGATCTGGACAATGTCAGTGATTGCGCCACTTGAATTGCCATCCTATAAGGTCTCGCGAATCCAATAGGTTCAGTGGGCAGGGTATCTAACATGTTGGGTAATGTTGACGTAGTGCCTGAAGACTACATTCCGTCAGAAAACGAACCGTTCATGGGTGAGCGGCAGCATTCGTATTTCCGCGCAAAACTGACCGCCTGGAAAGACGAAATTCTTCGCGAAAATCTCGAAACCATACAAAATCTCAAAGAAGAGCCGTCCAACCACCCTGATGTGGCCGACCGGGCGTCTTCGGAGGCGGAACGGACCTTAGAGTTGCGAACCCGGGACCGGCAACGAAAACTAATCGCCAAGATCGATGCGGCCCTGCGGCGTCTTGATGAGGGCACTTACGGGTATTGCGAAGAAACCGGCGAGCCGATTGGCCTTGGCCGGCTCGATGCTCGGCCCATCGCCACTTTTTCGGTTGAGGCCCAGGAACGTCACGAAAAACGTGAAAAAGTTTATCGGGACGATTAGGCGTTTATTCTTGTTTGATGGCATCGGCCCGCTCCAGTGTCTTTCCTGGCAATCTGCACCGGCCCGCTCCCCCACCCGGCTACCCACAGACGTATCCTTGATGGGTGGCCGGGTAGGGGCGCGGGCCGGTGCCGGCGGCCAAAAAAAAGGCCACGCTGGTCTGCCAGCGTGGCCTTTTTTACTCATGTGTCGTTGCGACCAATTCCGGGCCGTTCGCCTCAGAACGGCAACAGGATATCGATGATCTGCTGGCCGAAACGGGGCTGCTGGACATCGGTGATCTGACCGCGCCCGCCATAGGCAATCCGAGCCTCGGCAATTTTGGCACTTTCGACAGTGTTGTCGGATCTGATGTCCTCGGGCCGCACGATACCTGCAATGATCAGCTCGCGTACCTCGAAATTAACCCGGACCTCCTGGCGGCCCTCGATAACGAGATTTCCGTTGGGCAGCACCTGGGTAACAACAGCGGCAAGAGTGGTGGATAAGGTTTCCTTGCGGTCGACTTTTCCTTCGCCGGAAGTTGAGCCTTCCCCGCCAAGGCCGACTTTGGCGCTGCCGGAAACATCATCTTCCAGGGCGAAAATTGTTGATTCGAGGCCGAACAGGGAGGTGACATTCATATTTTCGCTTGACGACCGAGACCGAGAGGTTTTGTTGTCGAGTTTGGCCCGGTCAGTGATCGAGACATTGACGGTAAGAATATCGCCAACCCGGGAGGCGCGCTGGTCCTTGAAGAAGGCGCGGCTGCCGGAACGCCACAGTGAATTAGGTTGAGTTGAAGCATAGGCCGGTGTCGGCATGGGCATGCGCACTGGTTTGTACCCGGGCTGACTGTTAGGATTTTCAATAGCCGAAAGCGCTGGTTGCTGACCGATTTCCGCCAGCCGATCGCCGTAGGCACACCCCGCTGTCGCCAGTGCCGCAATGACGGTAACCATCTGAAGCGAGGCTCTTCTTGAACCCTGGCTCATGGTTTTGATCTTGCTTATCTGTATCATTTCGAATTCTTCCCTATTGCGATCGGGCATGGCGCCGCGATATTTGGCTATTTAACTGATGCGACCAGCAGCCCCTCTGAGGCGTTGGTGACCGAGACTTGGCCGGGGCCTATGGCGGTAGCGACAATGGTACGGTTCGAGGACAGATTGAGAACTGAAACCGATTCCCCCGCCGCTGCGTCCCTCAAAGCCCGGCCCCGGGCTGTCAGTGTCATACCAGGAACGCGGTACATCACGGTAACCAGCTGATTACGCAAGACAATTCGTGGAGCTTCAAGATCAACTGCCAGCACCGGGCGGCCTTCGCTCAGGGTGCGTCGCGCCGATTTCCCAATCAGGTCTTCGGCCCGGGTGACGGCGTTGCCAATGGCGGTGTCGGCGAGCCGCACCCAAATCAGATCTTCGTAAGTTATGATCTGGTTGCGGGGGATGGCGGCAATCGGTACCGGTACCCGGCGGCGCACAGCATAGCGGCCCTCAATGATGCGCTGGACCTGGTTTTCGCCCTCGCCAAATGACATGGCTGCTCGAAAGCTTCGGGTGCGAGGGGTCAAATCAAGCTGATTGATGACGATTTGGGCACTTGTAGTATCGGCAATTCTAATAGTTCGCAGCCGGACCGGTAAGGTGATGTCTAGATCATCGGGCTCCTGGGTGTCGGGAATAGCGCCGGCAAGTTCGCGGCGAATGAGATCGGCGATCTGGTCAACCTCAACTGTCGCCATTTCGCGACTGACACGAATGCTTCTCAAACCGCTTGGCGGAAACCAACTGTAGCCGAGCCGTTCAACCGCGGCGATGAGCCGGCTGACCCGGACAGCACCGGTCCGCCCCGCCCGTGGGGCCCGGAAAAAGGCGGTTGAACCGCTGGCACCGGTGCCTTCGAAGAAGTCATCGAATGTGACGACATCACTGGTGGCGTTTACCTTGGCACGTAATTTCAGCGTTTGAGCCGACACCGAGGCGGCGAGGACGCCGGTGAAGATCAGTGCGATGGAAATTAGTTTTGCAAGTCTCATGGGATGCCGGCTTTCTACTGGATTAACGTAAGTTTGAAGTGGCGCGCATCATCTCGTCAGCGGCGGTAATGACCTTTGAATTCATCTCATAGGCCCGCTGGGCCATGATCAGAGCGGAGATTTCGGCCACGGCATTGACGTTTGATTCTTCAAGAAAATTCTGGAGAAGCGTGCCGGTGCCGTCGGTGCCGGGATTGCTGACAGTCGGTGTGCCGCTGGCGGCGGTTTCCTTGTAAAGATTGTCGCCAATGGCCTCCAGGCCGGCTGTGTTTACAAAACGTGCCAGCTGGATCTGTCCGACCTCTGTCGGTGCCGCCGCGCCGGCCAGGGTAATTTCCACGACGCCCTCGGAATTTATAGTCACCGAAAGCGCATCGGGAGGAACGGTGACGTCGCCATCAATGGCATACCCTTCCTGGTTGACCAGGGTACCGGTGGCATCTAGGGCGAATGCGCCGTCGCGCGTAAAGGCGGTTGATCCGTCGGGCATGGAAATCTGATAAAAGCCTTCACCGCGAATACCGACATCGAGGGGTTTTTCGGTATTGATCATGTTGCCTTGCGTCATGATCCGGTAGGTGGACCCGGTCTTGACTCCGACACCGACCTGTATTCCCGACGGCACCATGGAGCCGTCGGCACCGCTGGTGGTGCCGACCCGTTTGATGTTCTGGTAGAGCAGATCCTGAAACTCCGCCCGTTGGCGTTTGAACCCGGTGGTGCGCATATTGGCGATGTTGTTGGCGATGACCTCGACATTGAGTTCCTGCGCCTGCATGCCGGTCGCGGCAATATTAAGGGCCTGCATGGGTCAATCCTTTTTGATGTTCGTATAATTTGCTGGAGGGTATTCCGGTGGGCCAGCGCCGATTACCAACGCAAAAACTCCGGCGCGTAAGCTGGATCTGAGAGTGCCTTTTGTTTGTCATCATGTCGGCGCCTGACCGAGGACTTCGATGGCGCGACGGCGCAAGGTGTCGGCGGAATTCAGAATTTCGGCGGCTTTGGTATAAGCGCGGGTCACGGAAATCATTTCAGTGATTTCGCCGATGGCGTTTACGTTCGACCCCTCAAGTGCCCCTTGCGTCACCCGAAAAGCGGTGGCGGGTATGGCCTCAAGGCCATCGCCGGAAAATACGCCCGAGGCCTGCTTTACCAACAGCGCCTGGTTTTCGAATTCGACGATGCGAAGCTGACCTTTTTCGCCAGCGCTGGTGGTGACAAGCCCGTCGGAGGTCACATTCAGCTCGCTCTCCCCTTCGGCGATGGAGATTGGCCCGTCTTCGGTCAAGACTGGCAGTCCGTCCGAGGTTACGATCCGGCCCTGGTCATCTAGAAGAAAATTACCGTTTCTTGTGTAAAGATCACCCTCGGGGCCTTCGAGTACGAACCACCCTCCGCCGTTTATCGCCATATCCATGGCGTTGCCGGTCTGGTTGAGTGGACCTTCTGCGAAACTGCGGAAAAGCGCCGCGTCGCGCACATAGCGGACGCCCTCAGAATTTCCGTTGTACTCACCGCCTCTGGCCAGCGGCATAACATAGTCCTCGAAAATCGGGGTCTCGGACTTGAAACCGGTGGTCGACATGTTGGCAAGGTTGTTGGCCACAATGTCCATCTGCCGGCGCAAGGCGGTTTGTTGGGATAGTCCAACGAGAAGGGCATTTTCCATTTCGGTGGTCCGCTTCAATTTCCAATTTCGCTTGTTTTGTCTTCTCAAATCCCGTGCCAAACGGAAAATGTAATAAAAACAGTTATTTATGGATGTACGGTTGAGTGTTGTCCAAAATTTCCGGCAAAAAATACCCGGCAAATATTGCCAGGTCGGGCCATTTGGAAACTATTCGTTAACCACCGTCTTTTAGAAATTGTGGCGGATCGAAGGCGTTGGCGTGTCTCCGGTTTTAACCCATGGCGACGAATTATCGCCTGCACCGGAAAGTATGGAAATGGCTGACGAAGCCGAGGACGACATTGAGATTAAAGAAGGTGAAGAGGGTGAGGCTGACCCCAAGGGGAAAAAGCGCCGCCTTTCTGGCCGATCTTTGGTGCTTTTCATCATCCTTCCGGTGCTATTGCTGGCTGTGGGAGGTGGGGGCGCCTATTTTGCCGGTGTATTCAGCCCGGACCCAAGCGACATGCCGGTGAAAACCGTGCGGACGCCAAAGTCGTTTTTCGATATGCCAGAAATCGTAGTCAATCTTTCGGGGCGTGATGGTCAACGGACGCAATATCTAAAACTTAAAGTCTCACTGGAGCTGATGGACAAAAGCGCCGAAAGCGCGGTTGAGCCGATGATGCCAAGAATTGTCGATATGTTTCAAATTTATCTTCGTGAACTGCGTCCAGCTGACCTTGAAGGTTCAGCGGGCATGTTTCGTTTAAAAGAAGAACTGATCCGCCGGGTAAATCTGGAAATATCGCCTTCGGAAATTTCAGACGTGCTCTTTAAAAAAATTATAATTCAGTAGGTTGGGTCAACATGGCTGACGAAGATGACGACGATTTTGAACAAGAGGACCTTGCAGCCGAATGGGGTGCGGCTCTTGAGGAATCCGGAGATGCGGACGGAAATGTAACTGCTGACTGGGAGGCGATGATCGATGGTTCACCCGCTGGCGCCAATAGCGCTGACCGGGTCCTCAACCAGGAGGAAATCGACAATCTTCTCGGTTTTGATCCCGACGAGGGGATGCAGGCGGATGTCCATGGCATTCGTTCGCTTCTCAATTCGGCCCTGGTCTCGTACGAACGCCTGCCGATGCTGGAAATCGTCTTTGACCGGCTGGTGCGTTTGATGACAGCATCACTGCGAAATTTTACTTCGGACAATGTCGAAGTCTCGTTGGACAATATCTCTTCAATCCGATTCGGCGACTATCTTAATTCCATTCCGCTGCCGGCCATTCTTGCAGTATTCAAAGCTAAGGAGTGGGACAATTTTGGTCTATTCGCCATTGAATCGAACCTGATTTATTCAGTTGTCGACGTTCTTCTTGGCGGTCGACGCGGTACCCAGATGATGCGGATCGAGGGGCGCCCATATACAACTATCGAGCTGGCCCTGGTCGAACGTATGGTCGAAGTTATCGTCCGGGACCTTGAAGCCGCTTTCGAGCCGCTCTCCAAAGTATCAATGGTTCTGGATCGCCTGGAGACAAATCCGCGTTTTGCGGCGATTACAAAAGCCCAGAATGCCGCCATTTTGGTGCGGCTCCGGATTGACATGGAAGACCGCGGTGGCCGGATCGAATTGTTGGTGCCATACGCCACGATCGAGCCAATTCGCGAGCTGTTGTTACAGATGTTCATGGGTGAGCGGTTTGGTCATGACGCCATCTGGGAGGGCCATCTGGCAACGGAATTATGGTCGACGACCGTCCGCATGGATGCGGTGCTGGACGAACTCAAGCTGCCGTTGCGCGATGTGATGAATTTCAAGGTTGGTCAGACCCTTATCCTGAACCAGGCCCCTAATGCGCCTGTGGAAATTCGCTGCGGCAATATCAAACTCTCGGAAGGTAAGCTTGGTCGGGTCGAGGAAAATGTCGCGGTTCGGCTGAATTCGGGTGTCGACAAGAAAGCCGCCAGAAGCGCTTCGCTGGCAAGCTTGGGCAATGCGGCGAAGAAGTCTCTGCCTAAACCTGACAACGAACCGGCAGCGGATTTGGATGTTGCAGCCCAAGCCGCGGTTACACAGAACCTCGATGCCGCTGTGACCCCTGAAGTTGTGCCGGCATGATGACCCTGCCGCTGGTTGTCGAGGGCGCCGTAGTCATTTTATTGCTGGTGACGATTTGTTATTGCGCCTTGCTTGAACGGCGGATCCGGGCGTTTAAGAACAGTTCTGCTTCGCTTTCGCACCTTGTCACCGACCTCGACCGGGCCACCCGGCAGGCGGAAGCGGCGGTGGGCGGCCTTGTCTTGACGACAAAAACAGCGGAGGAGGCTCTTGAAAGCCGGCTTCGCGAAGCCCGGCACCTGACCCGCGCCCTGGCGCTTGGAAATCGCGGCCGGACGGTGAAAAAAAGGAAATCCTCTGGTGGCCAGTAACAGTGGAAACATGCGATTGCGGCTCATGCCAGCCCTGGTTGCGGTGTTGAGCCTGCTTGTCGTTCTTAAAATTTCAGGATTGGCGCTCAAGGGGCGATATTCGCTTGATGCGGTTTCAACGGCATGGGCTCAGAATGCGCCTGAAACCGGGGAAGGGCAGAACGCGGAGGGTGAGGCGAGCGAAGACGGAGCAACCGAGGAAGCCCCGCTGGACATTACCACAACCACCAATCCGGATCAGCCGCAACCTCGTCTGGATGGAACCATTGAAGAAGGCCAGCGCATCCGCCTTAACCGGCCGACCAGAGCGGTGTCCAAGGCGGAGTTGGCGTTGCTTGAAAGCCTGCGCAAGCGCCGTGCCGAGCTCGACGCACGGGCATCGACACTTGAAATGCGGGAAAACCTGTTGAAAGCCGCCGAGCAGCGTATCGATGAAAAACTCAAATCCCTCAAAGCGTTCGACAGCAAAATTCAGGCTCGTTTTAAACAGCAAGAGGATGAAAAGAGCGAACAATTCGCCAATTTGGTATCCATGTATGAAAATATGAAACCCAAGGATGCCGCCCGAATCTTCAACCGGCTGGAGACTGGCGTTCTGCTGAATGTCGCCAGCCGCATGAGCCCGCGAAAACTTGCGCCCGTGCTCTCCAAAATGGAGTCCGCATCAGCGGAACGCCTGACCCTGGAAATTGCCCGCGCGGCGACGTCGACCGGTTCCCCCGCTGGGGAGCTGGAAGCCCTGGCGGCAAATTAAAACTGGGTGCTGCTTCTGGACCTATTAACAACGCGTTAACCGGACCTGAATACGGTGCGGTACCTATAAGACTTGTTCTTTAGGGAGGTGGTCAACCTGCCCCATTTTTTGATGACGGCGTTGAGGCATTTGCGGCTTTGCCGGCACGGTGTTGTAACGCATTGTCTGATCCTGGCGCTGTTGATGGCGGTGCCGGCAGGCGAAGCTGTGGCGCAACCGGAAATGCCGCCTCGCGGTGAGGTGGTGGCGCAAATTCAGGACGGTTATGCGCGACTGGCGTTTACTTTTTCCAAGCCGGTTGAGTTTGAGCGCTCCCTTGCCAACGGTGTGCTGGTTTTAACCTTGAAGAGCGGTGTCGATATCGACCTGTCCTCCCTGGCACGGGCGGTTCCGACATATATCGTGGCGGCAAGGTCCGACCCCGGCGGCACTTCGTTACGGATTGCCCTGGCCCAGCGGTTGACGGTCTCGGTCCTGCCAGCGGCAGAGCGCGTGTTTGTCGATTTGTTGCCGCAAGACTGGCAGGGGCCGCCCCCGGAATTGCCCGAAGCGGTTGTGGTTGAACTTTCCAAACGTGCCGAGGAAATCGAAAGAGCCAAACGCCGGGCCCGCAATGGCGTGTCGACTCTTTCAAGTGTACCGCTGGTATTGCGGGTCGGGCGATATCCGACCTTCAGCCGGATCGTCTTTGAATGGAATGATGCGGTCAAAACCATTCTCAGCCGGTCGGGAAATAAAGTGAAAATCAAATTCAACCGGCCCGGAGAGGTTGACCTCACGCGGCTGAATGTTGATCCGCCGCCCAATATTCGCGGTGCCAGCATGCAGACCGAGGATGGAAGAACTGAAGTCGAAATCGAGGTTGCGGTTGGCGCGGATGTGCGCGGATTTCGCGAAAACACCAGTTATGTCCTGGATATTTCAAGTGATGACGGCCTGGGCCTGGAAGAAATCGATGTTGTTGCTGCGGGCCGGACCGCATCGGCACTGCCACCGGCGCCGACGGGGGACGAGGAAATTCGCCTTGCGGGTGACGTGGCACCGACAATGGCAAAAACCGATGCGGTCAACCCTGGCACCGGTATCGGCAAGACCGCTGGTGCGCCGGACCCTATCGTTAGTGCTCCAGCACCTAGCAGAGTTGCCAATGGTGATCCAAAGCCAGACGAATTGCCGCCTTCAAGAGGCGATATGGAAATATCCGTAACCCCGCTAATTCTGACCGAAAACATCCCAACGTCAATGCCACCGCCGGGAGACGCCCCGGCCGCCGCTCCGGTCCAAACTGCGGTGAATTCTTCGCCCGCCCAGATGCCGGAGGTGCCGTCTCAACGCGACGTGAGGCAACAAATGTCTTCGGGCCTTGCCTCGACCGAACCGCAGGAACGGGCCCAGATGGCCCAGAGCGAGGAACTGGCATCGATCGAGGCGCCTGAAGATATGTCGGACAGTAAGCCGGACACCATGCAATCTGAGCTGGTACCGGGGTCGATTTTTGAAGACACAGATAAGATCGATCCGGCTATGGTGGCGCTGCAAGGCGCGGAAATGAAGGCCAAACCCAAGGTTGGCGCTAAACTTGTCGGAAAAACCTTACGGATCACGCTGCCATTTGGAGCACCGGTGGCTGGTGCGGTTTTCCAGCGCGCCCAGACAATCTGGATGGTTTTCGATACTGATGCCGCGCTTGATTATGATGCGATTGCCAAAGAGGGCGCGGACCGCGTTGACAGTGTAAGTGTCGTGGTTTCAGGCCGGATGCAGGTAATCAGGCTGAAGCTCAACCGCCGCTTTTTGGTCACCGCCAACCCCCAACAGCGCAATTGGGTGGTCTCGGTCGGGGATCTGGTCCTCGACCCAACGTCCCCGGTGGTGCTGGAACGGGCGCTACGCACCGACGGCCGCTCCAAGGTCGTGGCCAATTTGCCTGATAATGGCAATGTTCATTGGATATCCGATTCCGATGTCGGTGATCAGTTGGCGGTTGTGACCGCATTTGGCCCGGCGCGCGGCATGATCAAGCGACAGGGATTTGTTGAATTCACTGCCCTGCCAACGGCCCATGGGCTGGTGATTAAGCCGATTGCCGACGATCTGGCGGTGCGTATTGCCTTTTCGGATGTGGTAATCACACGCGATGGCGGGCTTACGGTATCCGCCGCCAGAACGAGGGGATATATTCCAGGACAAAAAGGAACCGGCGATGGCACGCGACCTGGTTTTATAAACTTCGAAGACTGGCAGCAGGGCGGGCGGGCGGCCTATCGCGATCAGGTCAGGCGCCTTCAGTCCACCATTTCCACGACTGAACCTGACCGCCGCGCCGGGGTTCGTCTCGAACTTGCCCGGCTCTACCTTGCCCACCGGCTTGGCGCCGAGGCACTGGGCGTTTTGAGCCAAGGGGTGGCGGAGGACCCCGAAGTTGAGAATGATCCGGTCTTCAGGGCGATGCGGGGCGTTGCAAATATTTTCATGAACCATCTCGAGGACGCCGCCGCCGACCTCTCGGTTCGAGGTCTGGAAGACGACATTCATTCGACCCTGTGGCGCGGCATGGTCGCGGCGGGCCAGGGAAACTGGCGGCAGGCCCAATTGCTGTTCGATGAGGGGCAGATGGCGCTTGATGCCTATCCGGCTGGCTGGCAGTCGATTTTCCGGCTGGCGGCGGCGCGTTCGGCGCTGATGACCAACGATCTGGAAAGCGCCAGCAGGCATATCGACGCCCTGCTCAACAGCGACCTGGGCGATTCCGATCAACAAAAAGTCGATTTGCTTCAGGCTTTGTTGGCGCGGGCCTTGGGGAAAACCGACGATGCCTTGATCCTTTTCACCCGCATTGAAAACGGGAAATGGGGGCAGGGCGCCGCGGAAGCCAAATTCAATCGCGTCAGCCTTGCGGTGCGGAACAAAATAATTCCCGTTGACGAGGCGATCGAGATTCTGGAAACCCTGGCGATCAGCTGGCGCGGGGACGATGTTGAATTGTCGGTGATGAAAAAGCTCGCTGAACTGCAAATTGAAGCCGGCAATTTTCAGCGCGGGCTGGGCGTTATGCGCGAGGCGGTTATCTCCCGAAGCGGCGAGGAGCGGACGCGCCAAATTAACGAGGACATGACCCAGGTATTTGAAGGGCTATTCCTTGGCGGTGGCGATGAGGACATGAAACCGTTGAGGGCCTTGGCGCTCTACTACGAATTTCGCGAATTGACACCGGTTGGACGCCGCGGCGATGAAATGATCCGCAAACTGGTGCGCCGTCTCATCGAGGTTGACCTTCTGGGTCAGGCCGCCGACCTCTTGAGCCACCAGGTGGACAATCGTCTGATTGGTGTGGCACGGGCTCAGGTCGCCTCCGATCTGGCGCTGGTCTATCTTATGAACCGCAAGCCCGAATTGGCCTTAAGGTCGATAAGGCGCACCCGTCAGTCGGTCCTGCCGGTATCCCTTAAACAAAAACGCAATACGCTTGAAGCTCGGGCCTTGGCTGAACTTGGGCGGGTAGATATTGCCGTCGAGCTGCTTGATACAATGCAGGGTGCCGATATTGAAGAACTGAAGGCAGACGCCTATTGGCGCGGCAAACGCTGGCAGGACGCCGGAATTCAGATTGAAAAAACACTCGGTGAGACCTGGCAGGGCGAAGCGTCGCTAACTGATATGGAACGTTTGAAAGTCATGCGTGCGGGAATTTCGTTTTCCCTCGCCAACGACCGGATTGGCACGGATCGGCTGCGGCGGAAATTCATCGCTAAAATGGCTTCCAGTCCCGATGCGGTTAATTTCGATGTCGTAACCAAAGTTGGTCAGGGCAAGGGGATTGCATTCAACACGCTGGCGGCGGAAATTGCCGAGATCGATACATTATCGACTTTTCTTGAAATCTTTCGGAAACAATACGGGCAAGTCGGGGATCAGACGCCTGAGGTCTCCTCTGATGCAGGCGCCAGCACGGAAGCCCAGAACGGATAGGGGCATTATCGCCTAAATGTCAAACACACTAAACCGTTGTTTCAGCACAGTTATTGATCCCAACACTGTCAATGTAACTCCCCCAATCTGAACAGATGAAATCCGAGTAAATGTGTAAACATTTTAGAAAATTATTGAATAAATGAGATGAATTGCCGCAATCTTTCCTAATTGTTGCCATATTTCAGATCAAGTCCGACAAAAAAATACCAAATTGACAATCTACCCTCCCAAATGCAGGGGGTACATTGCCTGTACTTGATATAACATCAAACCCCTTGATTTATGCTTAACGCGAAAAGGGATTTTGTTAATATGCCGGGTTTTTTGCTAGCAGTTGTTTTTCTATTTGCATCTCTATACAGCACTCCTATAGCGGCGCAAAATGCTTCGACTGCTCCTAAACCTGTCAGCGAAACGGACCAGAAATGGCTGGTCAACAAAGGTACCGTTGGCCTCGTTTCAGGAGGTATCAGCGGCACTTATGTTCAGATCGCCGCCGATCTTGCGATGGTTCTGGATGATGGAGATAATCTCCGGGTCATCCCGATTATCGGCAAGGGTTCGGTCCAGAACGTTACCGATATATTGTATCTCAAGGGAACCGATATCGGAATTGTCCAATCGGATGTTCTTACATTCATCAAGGATCAAGGCATCCATCGCGGGATAAAGAACCGCATTAAATATATCACCAAACTCTATAACGAGGAATTCCATCTGCTCGCCAACAAGGGGATTCGAAATCTTGCCGACCTCGCTGGACGTCAGGTAAATTTCGGTGTTCTTGGCTCAGGCACGGATATGACGGCCCAGACGGTATTCAAAGCCTTGGGCGTGGAAGTGGTTCCGGTTTATGACGATTATGCGGTGGCACTCCAAAAGGTAAAATCGGGTGAAACCGCAGCGATGATTTATGTCGCTGGAAAACCGGTAAGTGGTTTTACTCCCCTGGGCCCGGACGACAATGTCCATTTGCTACCGGTCCCTTATCAGGATTCCGTGGCCAAGGCCTATCTGCCATCGACATTCACATCGGATGACTACCCTGGTCTGGTGCCTTTGGGCCAGGAGGTTGAAACCATTGCTGTGGGTGCGATCATGGCGGTCTTCAACTGGAAACCGGGCACATTCCGTTACAAGAAAGTCAAAAAATTCATCGATGCAATGTTCGATAATTTCGACAAATTCCAGCAAGCGCCACGGCACAAGAAATGGCGTGAAGTCAATCTGGCCGCCGATGTACCCGGTTGGGAACGGTTCAAACCTGCGGCGGACTGGCTTGCCCGCAACCCGGTAGAGGTGGCCGGGGCGAGAGGGCTTGATCCTGCCGCCTTTAATAAATTCATCGCGCAGAACGATGCGAAAAATCTGACGGACACCCAGATGCAGGCTCTTTTTAAAGCTTTCTTGGAGTGGCGCAAAACGGCGGGGAACTCGTGACTTGCTCCCGGCCAGAATTCTCCCGGCCAGAATTGTCGGATCAGTAGATGCAAGACGGTGAACCCAGCGTGATGACGTGGTGCCGGTCGGATTTGAAAGAGCCAGCATGGCTCAACCGTTAATCGGGACCACAATGCAGGGCCAACCGGCCCGGCGAACCATCGGCACTAAAATTGCCGTCATAAGACGCCAAATGCCGACTGAAATGGGGATGTGTTATGAGGGACGAAAAGAAAACTAAAGGCCGGAAAACCAAAGTTTCCAAAGCTTCTGATAAACTAGAAGCAGTGGTGCCGGAAAATGATCCGGTGCTTGATGACGGTGTTGGCTCGGCATTTGAACAAGATGAGTCTAGGAGCTATCAATTCGAGCAACAACCTCCAGCCGCCGATTTGGCGAGCCTTGGTACGTTGCCGGATGATGGACCTGAAGAAATACCAGGTTTCTTGCGGCGTTGCGCCACTGAGACCTCAGCTCAGGATGGTTCTTATTCCCGGAATTCCCGAAGGGCTCCAAATGATCGCATGACCAGGGCGCGCGCGATAGCGGCCCCTGAAAACCCGGTAAGGGACCGGTCGGGGGAACCCGGTCGTGATAGCTATGAAAGCCGGGCACGCCACAATAGAGGCAAAATTCCAACCGGAGCCCGGCTCCGGCACGAAACAGACCAGATTGAGGATGGGCCGGATTTTGACTCTCCGGACTGGTCAAATTCCGCGCGCAGCGCCCTTAGCGAGTTACTTACTGATATCAACGATGAGCAGGCTCGGCGTATTTCCAATCGGGATAAATTCGCCGCGCTGGCGGGTATGCGCCGAAGCACCTGGCCGCTTACCGCGCTCATTGTTTCATTTTTACTGGTGGTACTCGCCTATAGCGCGCGCAATATCGATGCCTCGGCGACACCGGGATTGATCTGGCGGCAGGCTTGGGCGCTCGTGGTTAGCCCACAGGAAAATGCCAATACGGCACCAGCTCCCCTGGTCAGCGAAGGCGAACCGCCGGCGCCGCTTGCGCCGAGGGAAGCTCGAGTTGCCGCCCCCCAGATTGCGGAAGTTCAGCCGAGTGTGGAAAAAAAGGCAACCGGTCTGGTTTTCGAGCCGGTTAAGATTGTCGGGCCTCTGGGTCCGGTCAATCCGGTCGGCAGGCAGGTTGCAAATGTCAAAGCCGCTCCGGCAATACCCGCCGCTTCCGATTCTGCTGGGTTGCGGCAGAACCAAGGTGCGCAAGTCAGTATAAAAGCCACACCCCCTGCTGCGGCCCCGGGCAAACCTGCGACCAAAGTTACCAGTGTGCCTTCGGGCACAGTTGCCCTTGCACCGTCCAAACCAGCTTCGCCGGACAAAATGCCACTTGCAAGCCTGGCAATTTCAGCGGCCGAAGCGGCACCAAGCGCCCAGGAGCTGCCGCGCAATCTTCGCCGGGTGGCTTCGGTTTCGCCGGATCTGATCGGCGTGAGGACAAATGCGCAGGTGGATGTTCTTTCCGCGCCAGTGCCGTCGATCGCACCTGATTTCAATATTGCCGCCGTCGCCCCCCAGCCCAGCTCGGCAAATGCTCCGAGCTTGCAGCCTCAACCGGCAACCGCTGCGGGGCTGGACAACAAAGCCACCAAAGCTATGTTGACCCGGGCGGAAAGCCTTTTGGAAGCCCGCGATGTCGCCTCCGCGCGCCTGCTATTTGAGCATGCGGCAAGTTATGGCAGCGCAGAGGGAGCCTTTGGCGCCGCAAAAACCTATGATCCAGTCTGGTTTGAAAAACTGGGTGTATATGGTGTCCCCGCGGAGCCGGAAAAAGCGGCCGCTTTTTATCAGATCGCCATTGATGCCGGTCATGTCGAGGCAGGGGAATATCTCAACAACCTGAATGCCTTGCGCCGGAAAATGAAACTTCAAGCTTCAACCGCGCTTCAGTAAAACCGCAAGTGAGAGTGGCCTTGATTTTTGAAGGCATGATATAAAGATTGACGCCGGCCTGTTCTGCGCACAACCCCCCAAAAGGATCAAATCCCGGGCGGTGTGGGTAAGGGAACAGGCCAGTGTCGTCCCAATCATTGCAGAATATGCCCCCTAACCTGAGTTGACGAAGCTTTGCACCAGCGAGCCGGTAACCAGGTGCCAGCCATCGACAAGTACGAAAAATATCAGCTTGAATGGC
>QILX01000131.1 GCA_003232175.1 Hyphomicrobiales bacterium
GCCCACAAGGCCGCAACCGGGTTTTCGGCCAGCGAGATCAGCCAGACCCTGGGGCTGGCGGTGGATAATCTTGAGGCCGCCGGCGCGCTCTCCTCCGCCGCGATCACCGAGGCCGACCTTGCCAACGGGCGCTATGACGATGCCGATGTCAGCATCTATCTGGTCAATTGGAGCGATATCGCCCAACGGGCCCTGGTTGCCACCGGTTCCCTGGGCGACGTCACCCGTACGCGCGATGCCTTTACCGCCGAAATCCGTAGCCTTGCGCATCGGTTGCAGCAGCAGATTGGCCGGTCCTATCAGTACTATTGTGATGCCGATCTTGGCGACAGCCGCTGCACGGTGGCGCTTGGCGGCGCGGCTTTCACCGGCACGGGCAGTATTATATCGCTGAATTCCCCGCGCCGGATCCTTGTCGCCGGTCTTGGCGCATTCGCCGGCAGCTGGTTTGCCGGCGGGCGGCTGGCTTTCACCTCCGGCAATGGGGCGGGGCTGGCGTTTGAGGTTCGTGGCCATGACGTGGTGTCAGGCATTGAAATTGAACTCTGGGCCGAGCCCAAGATCGATCTTGATTCAGGCGACACTTTCACCATCACCGCCGGGTGCGACAAGTCGTTCGCAACCTGCAAGGCCAAATTCGCCAATGGGGTGAATTTTCGCGGATTTCCACATATTCCCGGCAATGCAATTCCGGCGAGGCGCGCCTTGATGGCGGGAGCCTTTTCAAGTGATCAGCCGCCTCGATATCGTGGCGGTCGCCCGCACCTGGATCGGCACGCCCTATCACCACCAGGGGGCCTTGCGGGGTGTTGGCTGCGATTGCCTTGGGCTGGTGCGCGGCGTCTATCAGCAAATCACCGGCAAGAGCCCCGAGACGCCGCCGCCCTATACCCCCGATTGGGCCGAGGCCGCCGGCGAGGAAACCCTGATCGCGGCGGCGTCGCGTCATCTGATCAAATTATCTGTCGATGAGGCGGGCCCCGGCGACGTGGTCCTGTTCCGCCTGTCGCCCGGCGCCATGGCCAAACATGCCGGAATTTTATTGGGGCAGGGCCGCATGGTGCACGCCTATTCGGGCCGCGCCGTGGTTGAGGTTCATCTTGGCCCGTGGTGGTGGCGCCGGCGCGCCGCATCTTTCCGTTTTCCCGGAGTGACCGACTGACATGGCGACATTGTTATTGACCACCGCGGTCGCGGCGACCGGGGCCAGCGGTTTTCTCGGTGCCGGATTGCGCCTGGCCGCCGGCATTGGCGGTTCGTTCCTCGACAATGCGCTTTTCGGCGAGCGTAAAACCCGGTCTGTCGAGCGTGAGGGGCCGCGTCTTAAGGACGTGCACATCATGTCCTCGGCGGAAGGGGCGCCCATTGCCCGACTTTATGGCCGCTCCCGCGTCGGTGGGCAGCTCATCTGGTCCACCCGGTTTCGCGAGATTGTCTCAACCACGACCACCACCAGCGGCGGCGGTGGCGGCGGCAAGGGCGGTGGTGGCAATTCAGCCCCGGCGGTCTCCAGCACGACAACGACATACAGGTACGAAGTCTCGTTTGCGGTGGCGTTCGCCGAAGGCGAGGCGGCGTCCCTGGGGCGGGTCTGGGCCGATGGCAAACCGCTTGATCTTGCCGGGCTGACCAGCCGTTTTTATACAGGCTCGGACACCCAGAATCCTGACAGCTATATCGAAACCATCGAGGGGTCTGGCAATGTGCCGGCCTATCGGGGCCTCTGCTATCTGCTGTTTGAATCCCTTGATATCGGGCCATTCGGCAACCGAATTCCGCAAATTTCCGCCGAAATCGTCAAGCCGCTGATCGATGGCGAGCTGGAAGGCAAGCTTGGCGCGGTGGCGCTGATCCCGGGGTCGGGCGAATTTGTCTATGGCACGCAAGGCGCGGTTCGAACCTCGGCGCAAGGCGATGTATCGGAAAACCTGCACACCGGCACTGGCGACACCGATCTTGTGGTATCCCTGGACCAGTTGGGCGCCAACGCCCCCAATTGCACCGCCGTCTCGCTGGTCAGTTCCTGGTTTGGCGGCGATCTTCGCAGTGCGTCTTGCGAGGTCAAGCCCAAGGTCGAAATCACCGCCAAAACCGTGGTGCCCCAGGATTGGTCGGTGAACGGGATTTTGCGCGGCGGCGCGGAAGAAGTTTCCAAGGACGGATTGGGCCGCCCGGCCCTTGGCGGCACCCCGTCCGATCACACAATTGTCGCCGCCATAACCGAGCTAAAAGCGCGCGGGCTCGATGTCATCTTCTACCCGTTCTTGTTGATGGATATTCCCGACCTGAACGGGCTGCCCGACCCCTATGGAGGAGTGGAGCAGGGGGCCTACCCCTGGCGTGGCCGTATCACCTGCGATCCGGCCCCCGGCGAGCCCGGATCTCCGGACGGCACCGCCACCGCCGCAAGCCAGGTCGCGGGGTTCTTTGGCTCGGTGGCAATCGCCGATTTCGCGGTTTCGGGCACGGCGGTGAGTTATACCGGCACGCCTGGAGATTGGGGTTATCGGCGCATGGTGCTCCACTATGCTCATCTGTGCGCTGTGGCGGGCGGCGTCGACGGTTTTGCCATTGGCTCTGAATTTGTCGGCCTGACACAAGTGCGCTCCGGGCCTTCAACATATCCGGCAGTCGATGCGCTTAGAACCCTTGCAGCGGATGTGAAAACCATTCTGGGGCCGGGGGCGAAAATCACTTACGCCGCCGACTGGTCCGAATATCACAGCCACCGCCCCGATGACGGCTCCGGCGATGTTTATTTCAACCTCGATTCGCTGTGGTCGGACGCCAATATCGACGTCATCGGCATCGATGTCTATCTGCCGCTGTCGGACTGGCGCGACGGCACCGGCCACCTTGATTACGACCCTGGCGGGGGGGTGGTGTCGATCTATGATTTTGACTATCTGAGCGCCAATATCGAGGGGGGTGAATATTACCACTGGTATTATGCCTCCGATGCGGACCGGCAGACCCAGACCCGCACGCCAATTGCTGACGGCACCTATTCAAAACCCTGGGTTTTTCGCAACAAGGATATCAAAAGCTGGTGGTCCAACGCGCATTTCGACCGCCCCGCCGGAGTGGAGGCTGGGACCGCGACGGGCTGGACCGCAATGTCCAAACCGATCTGGTTTACCGAATTCGGCTGTCCGGCAATTGATCGCGGCTCCAACCAGCCCAATGTGTTTTTCGACCCCAAATCGTCCGAAAGCGCCGTGCCCTATTTCAGCGACGGCGCCCGCGACGATCTGATCCAGCGCCGCGCTGTTGAAACCATCATCGATTATTGGGACCCCGCGGCAGGCAACAATCCGACATCCGCGGTCTATTCCGCTCCGATGATCGAGCCGACGCGGATGTTCGCCTGGGCCTGGGACGCACGACCGTTTCCGGATTTCCCGTTGCGCGAAGACGTCTGGTCCGATGGGGAGAATTACGAACGTGGCCACTGGCTCGGCGGGCGATTGGGGCAGGTGACCCTTGCAGCACTGGTGCGGCGCCTCTGTCTTGATGCTGGCCTTGCGGAAATTGACGTTGAGGGTCTTTACGGCCCCAACGCCGTGGTGCGCGGTTATGTCGTTGACCGCATCATGGCGACTCGCGCCATGATCGAACCTTTGATGCAGGCCTATAGGTTTGACGCTTACGAAAGCGGTGGTTTTTTGCGCTTTGCGCTTGGCGGGCGTGAACCCGTCGCCAGCCTGTCCGAAGACGATCTGGCCCTCGATGACAGGGGCGATATCGCATTTGAGATTGTCCGGTCCCAGGAAACCGAGCTCCCCAGGGCGGTGAAGATCACCTATCTGGACGAGCGCAGCGAATACCGCGCCGCCACCGCCGAGGGTCGCAGACTGACCGGCAGCAGCGCCGGAGTGCTGGATTTCACCTTGCCGGTGGTGCTCGATCAGGCCTATGCGCGCGGGCTGGCCGAACTGGCCCTGCATGATCTTTGGCTGTCACGAGATAGTGGATCGGCACAACTGCCGCCTTCGCAGTTTTTTCTTGATCCCGGCGACGTTTTCGAGCTTGCCATAGACGGGCCGACGGGAGCCCAAAAACATCGTCTGCAGCTCACCCAGATCGACAGCGGGCTGACCCGCAATGCCCGTTTCAAAAGCCGTGGCGACGGTGAGGTCTATACCGCTCCGCGTTATTCCGGCCGCGAGGGTCGTATCGGCGAGGTGCCGGTCTTTGGCCCCTCGACCGTGGCATTCATGGACCTGCCGCTGCTCACCGGCGCCGAGGCCGAGCCCCAGGCGCCGCGCATTGCGGCTCATCAAACTCCGTGGCCGGGCAGTGTCGCCATCTATCGCGGTGACGCTTCCAGCGGCTTTACCCGGCTGCTCGATGTTGTTTCGCCGGCGATCATGGGTGAGCTGACCTCCGATCTCGCCGCCGGTCCGCTGTGGCGCTGGGACCATGCCAACCAGCCGACGGTTCTTATCTATTCGGGCGATCTGTCTTCAACCGCCGAAAGCGCGGTGTTGGGCGGCGCCAACGCTCTGGCGGTTGAGAGTTCAACCGGCAATTGGGAGATATTGCAGTTCCGAACCGCCGATCTGATCGGACCCGGAGAATACCGGCTTTCCGGGCTGCTTCGGGGTCAGCGCGGCAGTGAGGGCGAAATGGCCCCGATCACCCCGACCGGGTCTCGGGTGGTGCGGCTCGACCCCCAGGCGCTTGCCGCCCTGCCGCTGTCCCTGGAACAAAGGCTGCGCGAATTCACCTACCGCTACGGACCCGGTCCCCATACTTACGACCATTTTACATTTGCCCAAACCACCCGCGCATTCGAAGGCCGGGGTTTGCGCCCCTATGCCCCGGTGCACATTCGTGGTTCCCGTGATGGCGGAGGAGATATCCAGATTATCTGGATCCGGCGCACCCGCATAGGCGGCGATAGCTGGGACAATGCCGATGTACCGCTTTCCGAAGAAAGCGAAGCTTACGAAGTCGATGTGATGGATGGGGGAATGGTAAAACGCACCCTGAGTTCGGCCACGGCTTCAGTGACTTACCTTGCCGCCGACGAGATTGCTGATTTCGGCGGCCCGCAATCCACCCTGACATTTCAGGTCTTTCAACTGAGTGCGGTTTTTGGCCGCGGCTCGCCCAAGGAGGTGACAGTCAATGCCTGATACCACGCAAAACCTCGCGCTGCCCCTGGTTGCCGCCGCCCAGGCGCAGAAACACGTGACCGTCAACGAGGCGTTCGCCACCCTTGACGGCATTGTCCAGCTTTCGGTGATCGATACCGACCTCACCAGCCCGCCGGGCAGCCCCGCCCAAGGCAACAGATATATTGTCGCCGCCACCGCCACCGGCGATTGGGCCGGGGAAGAGGGTCAGGTCGCGGTCTATGACGGCGGCGCCTGGGTCTTTCGAAATCCCCGGGCCGGCTGGCGCGCCTGGGTCGAGGATGAGGGGCGGCAGATCCTGCACGACGGAAGCAGCTGGATCGACGCCATCGCGGTGTCGCCCAATGGGGCGGCAATCACCTTTGCGGTGACCGAAGAGGAGATTACGGCCTCTGGCGCAAGCGTCGATACCACCATTACCATCCCTGACCGGGCCATTGTCTTTGCCGTCACCACACGTACCACCGTGACCGTGACCGGGGCGACGTCCTACGATTGCGGTGTTGCTGCCGAGATCAATAAATTCGGCGCGCTTTTGGGCGTTGCCGCCGGTAGCACCAATAGTGGCGTTATCGGCCCCACGGCTTATTTCACCCCGACCACCATTCGCCTGACCGCCAATGGCAGCAGCTTTACCGGCGGCCAGGTCCGAATCGCCATTCACTTCATGCTTTGCGGTGTTCCCGCCGCTTGATCCCACCACAGGAGACTTACCATGGCTGACCAATTTGAACGTTTATCTGTTGGACTTTCCAGCCCCGCCCGCATTCTGAAACCGGTGACCAAGGATGACGTCAACGATTTGACCGACGGGACCTGCCGCGCTCTTCTGGTCGGGAGCGGCGGTACCGCCAATCTGATCGATGCCGCCGGCAACGACCTGACCGGGGTACCACTGCAGACCGGATTTAATCCAATTCGAATATCTCGTGTAAAAACCGGTGGAACCTCAAGCGATATCTGGGCGATTTACTGAAAGTATCTCATGGTTTTCGAACCATCGCCTACTTGCGGTCGTCGTCGAGCGGCTTGGATATCGCGGTGCAATTATAAATGACCCCGAGAGTCCAGGCGGCAGAATTGTTGACCCATAACGACATGTCGATCCTCACACCCTGATCAATGGCGCAAGCTGTGTAATCGATGATTGACCATCCCACTCGCCGAAACCCCAGCCGCGCCAGGCCGCGCAGTTCCTGGCCCCTGGTCGCAAGGGAAACCACCTGGCTTGCAGGGGTGAATGGCAGCTCGATTTCTACTTCCAAATTGTGAGTGAACGAATGGGTCCGCCCGGGAAGGCTCATCGGCACCAGCCCGGTGGCGACCGCGACCTGGCAAATCCCGCCGCCGGGCTGGCGGGCCTCAAAGGTCAGGATTTCAGGTCGCAGGGCTTTTAGCGCCGTAGCGTGGTTGACGATGTTTTTTTCCATGGGATCTCCGGGGCGTTTTGTCGGCGGTGACCTTACCCATTCTGCCGCCCTTGGCAATTCGGCATTTTCCTAACCCCGCGCATCCCCGACGCATCAATTTTGAAGGAGTACCGGATATGATGAAACTGGCTTTGTTGAAGGGTTTGCGGTGCCTTGTGGTTTTACCGGCGGTCTTGGTCCTTGGGGTATCGTTGGTATTGGCCGATGATGCGCGCGGGCAAATGTCGCCCGGCGAGCCATTGGTGCTGATCGCCAATGATGCCGCGGCTTTTGCCGCCGCCATGGGGCCGGATATTCCCGGACCCCCGGAGGCGTTTTCAACCGACATTGTCGTTGTTGTCCCCATGATGCCCGCTAGCGCAAATCTTATTCTGATTGATATCAGGGCCAAGCGGAAAATATGGACACTGATTGCGCCACAAAGGCTTCGCGAAATTTTGTCCCGCATGGGTGAACCGGTATGAGCGGTGATCGCTTCAAAATCTGCCTGGTTCACATTCTCCGCCATGAAGGCGGGTATGTCGATCATCGCCGTGACCCCGGTGGCGCCACCAATCTTGGTATAACCAGGGCAACCCTTGCGGCTTGGAGAAAAGTGAAGCGGGCCCAGGTTTCTAAAACCGATATTCGTAAACTTGGACAAAAAGAAGCGGCGGAAATTTACCGGGCCCGGTACTGGGACACCTGCCGTTGCGGCGATCTTTCACCTGGCATTGACCTTGTGGTGTTCGATGCCGCGGTAAATTCAGGACCAAGGCGATCGATCAGATGGCTGCAATCGAGCATCGGCGCCAAAATAAATGGATATATCGGGCAAGCGACTATTGTTGCCGCATCCCGGCGCAAGCCCGAGGCAGTCGTGCGTACCGCTCTTGCAAGGCGCCGGGCATTTTTGCGCGGTCTCTCCACGTGGAAAACATTTGGGCGTGGCTGGAGCCGGCGTCTTGGCGCGATAAAAAAGGCCGCTCTTGAAATGGCTGCCAAAACCGATGTGGTGGTCATCAGTCGTCCAAAACCATATTCCAACCCATTTTTGCAAGGAATACCGTCAATGTTACAAGCTCTGTTGAAGACCGCTGTTTCTGGTTTCATCACCAAGGAATTCAAAGCCGTTGGCGAACTCTTTCTTAAACGAACCGTCAAAGACCCCAAGGCGCGCCGGAAAATTCGCGGCGAACTTGCCCAGGCCCTCGTCGCCCGCGAAGTGGCGGCAAGTACCGAAATTGTCAACATTACCGGGGCAGGATCCACCGATATGGACCCATGGGTTAAAAAGGCCCGGCCGACCTTTCTTTATGTCGTTTACATCATGGTTTTTGGCGCCATCCCCTTCGGCGTGCTTTATGGTTTTGCGCCGGAATTTTCAGGTCGTTTCGTCGAGGGGATGTCGTTGTTCCTCAAGGCGATACCGGATCTGGCCTGGTATCTTTTCGGCTCGGCATATCTTGGTTATTCAGGTTTGAGGTCCTGGGACAAAAAAAATGGCGCCGCATCTTGACACAAAATCAACCGTGATTTGCGGAAGTTAGTGCGAGAATGTTCGAAATCATTGCAGAATTGCATAACTTAGAATGTTGGCCCGTGTTAAACTGTAGAAGGTTGCGAGTATCCGCCTACCATCATCAAATGAGGTGGTTCGATGGCTAAAAATGTAAGCAAACATGAGAAACAGAGCTGCCCAAATAACTTAGGCAGGGATGCTGAACTCTTTGACATTTCTACCTATCTTGAGCTCGAGGCCCTTGCCCTGGCCTGGACGATTCGAAATCGTCAACTCCATCTCAATGGGATACGTGAGCCAAACCCGAAGGGTGGAAATTTACCGGCGCCTTTTGGTCTTCCTGACCCGACGCGAGGTGCTACCCATTTTCACCGTCATGACAAAATGCCGCCTTGGGCCGCGACCCAGGAGCCCACGGCCCTGATTGGTTGTTATTTGTTTTATGATCTGCGAAGTTGCGACGATACATGTCATAGCGGACTGATATTCGCCGGTGATGACAAGCAGTAAAATTCTGGTCGGTAACCCCGTTCATACACGGTTCACCTCAGCTGACATATGAATATTGTTGATTTTACTGGACTGGTTGTCACGATGTGGATTCGCGCGATTTTCGCAATATTGTTAATTTACAGTGCCGCGCTTATGGTAAGTGTGGCCACCGCGCAGCCTTTGGCTGGAGACCGGCCGCTATATGGATATGGGACGCAAAAACCGCAGAAATCGCAAAAGCCGCAAAAGCCGCACAAGAGGCTGGAAGTGCTGAATGTAGTGCGCGAGGCACCGGAATTTGGCCGGCCTGCGCGTTCGAATGGGCTAATCATCACGGCACAAATCACCAAAGCCCAGGCCGTCCGCGCGGCGATCCGGTGCAATCGGGGCGGAGAAGCCTTGAAACCTCCGGTCCGAAGTGGTCGGGGTTTTGTCGTTAAAGTGCTGAAAGGCAGTTATGTTCGCAATATTCGTGTCGACAGAAATGGTCGATGCGGATAAGCGATAGAGGAGATGCCGGTATTTCCGGTGATCAGCCTTGTCATGGTGTTGCGGATGTCATGGCCGGCAAAGCATATAACAAACGGGACCTGCCGTGAGATTGCTCGTTGTCGAAGATGATCCGGATCTGAACCGTCAGCTCAAAACCTCTTTGAGTGACGCAGGTTATGTGGTCGATGTTGCCAGCGATGGTGAGGAAGGGCATTTCCTCGGCGATACAGAGCCCTATGACGCCGTTATCCTCGATCTTGGCCTGCCGCAACTTGATGGTGTCACTGTTCTGGAGCGGTGGCGGCGGGATGGAAAGATGATGCCGGTCCTGATTTTAACCGCGCGTGACCGCTGGAGCGACAAGGTTGCCGGGTTTGACGCCGGTGCCGACGACTATGTTCCCAAACCGTTTCATATGGAGGAAGTGCTGGCGCGCATTCGGGCGCTGTTGCGCCGTGCCGCCGGGCAGGCGACTTCCGAATTTGAGTGCGGCCCACTTATTGTCGATACCAGATCGGCGCGTGTAACCGTCGACGGCAATGCCGTCAAACTCACCTCTCTTGAATACCGGCTTCTGGCCTATCTCGCCCACCACAAGGGCCGGGTCGTTTCTCGAACCGAGCTTGTGGAACATTTGTACGACCAGGATTTTGACAGAGATTCCAACACGGTAGAA
The DNA here is from genome assembly GCA_003232175.1 of Hyphomicrobiales bacterium. GTDB lineage: Bacteria > Pseudomonadota > Alphaproteobacteria > Rhizobiales > SZUA-8 > SZUA-8. The sequence goes on from QILX01000131.1 coordinate 9,733, forward strand.
GTTTTTGTTGGTCGCATACGTAAAAAACTGGGGCTGAACGTCATCGAGACGGTGCGCGGTCTTGGTTATTGCCTCGACGATCCCCCGGATGCGACTTAGCTCCCTTACCGCGCGATTGCTGCTATCCGCCGGTGCTTGGAGCGTTCTGGTCCTCGTCCTGACAGGGTTGCTGCTCTCGTCGCTGTTTCGTTCGGCAGTCGAGCGGGCCTTTGATGATAGACTAGACGTATTTGTCAAAAGCCTGATTGCCGAGCTGAATGTCGCTGACGATGGCTCATTGACGATTTCCCGCGACCTGCCCGAACCCAGATTTAATTTTCCCTTGTCCGGCTGGTACTGGGAAATTGTCGTGGCCGGTGAAAGCGACACCTCGCCTATAAGTTCGCCTTCGCTGCTGGATCAACGGCTCGATACCACGGCGTCCGCGAATTTGGGTAACGAAGCGACAAGAACCGACTATCTCGTCGGACCCGATGGCGAAAGCTTGCGGGTCCTGGTGCGGCAAATACGATTTTCCGCCCGAGAAGCGCCCTTGGTGTTTACCGTGGCCGGAAACGCCGGAGATATCGATACCGCGGCCCGTGATTTTAACGAAGCGCTTTTTCTTTCCCTCACCATACTCGGTCTTGGTTTGATTATTGCGGCATTTCTGCAGGTGCGGTACGGGCTCAGTCCGGTTCGCGCATTACGCCAGTCCGTTGCTGAAATTCGCGCCGGACGCCAAAAGCGTCTGACCGGCGATTATCCGAGCGAAATCTCCCCTCTTGCTGAAGAAGTCAATCTGCTGCTGGACACCAATGAAGAGGTGATTGAGCGCGCCCGGACCCATGTTGGCAATCTGGCCCATGCCCTGAAGACCCCCCTGAGCGTCCTGCGAAACGAGGCCGAGAGCCTCAAGGGCCCGTTTGCGGACAAGGTCGATGAGCAAGTTTATATTATGCGCGAGCAGGTCGACAGGCATCTGGAACGTGCCCGCATTGCCGCCCGGGCCAATGTTCTGGGAGCGTCAACTGATGTGCCACCGGTCCTTTCGAGCATCGTGCACGCATTAGAGAAAATTAATAGCGACAGGGAAATCGCCGCTGAGGTCAATTGTCCGCCATCAGCCAAATTTCGCGGGGAAAAACAAGACCTTGAGGAGATGGTTGGAAATCTTCTGGACAATGCATTCAAGTGGGCGCGTTCCAAGATTAATGTCGAAGTTGCGGTATTGCTGAATGGCGATGGCACCGCCGCACTTTCGATATCAATTGAAGATGACGGTCCGGGTCTGAACGAAGAAGAACGGTCAGCTGCGATACAGCGCGGCCGCAGACTGGACGAATCCAAACCAGGGTCCGGCCTTGGCCTTTCCATCGTTACCGATATCGCATCGATGTATAAGGGCTCGTTCGAACTCAATGACGCTCGTTTGGGCGGCTTGCGGGCAATTTTACGTCTTCCGGCGCTTTCCTGAACAATCGATGATCAGATAAACGGGGTTTTTACGTTTTCTGGCCAATATGTGAACACTGAGCGCTGGGTCTGCGTCAGCTGGATTGCAAATGCCGATTACACGTCCAAATCCCGAAAAGCTCGCTGCGGTGCTGAAAAACGTGTCGACGCCGGTGGCTCGATTTATAATTAAAGAAGTCGAAATCAATCGCAAGCGCGGGCTTGACGAGCCAATATATGAAATGGTGATGTCGTCGGCGCGTGTCGTCATCCAGGAAAGCGGCGAAAAGATTGACCGGGTTCAGACGCCGAAGCGGGTGTTTTGTTCGCTTTTCGAGGAATATCTTGTGGATCTGTCCCTTGATAAACCGCAAAAAGCTCGGATTAATCGCGGCTCCATCGATCCGATCTGGGATTGGCTGACCGCGGGCTGGGGGCCTGAAGACCTTTCAGATATTGTTGAGAAACTGGATGTCGAACTCAAGCGAAACGACCCGGTAGGCATAGAGCAGGCCACCAAAGAAATTTGCAGTCGTGCCGCTGCCGCCATCCGCAAGGGTATCTCATATCTGCAAGGTGATTCAAAAGAGCAGCAGCGCCTGGCTATTCGGCTCGGAGGCGTTTCGATTCTACGCGACGCAGTGCAAATTCAGCGCATATTGTTAAATGAAGCCGTTCTTGCCCGGCTCAGAAAAGCGGTGCCCAAAGCGGTTCTGGTCAAAAACGACGAGCAGGTCGAGCATCTGGCCAATGTACTCCGGCAAAGCCTGAAGGAGATCAAGACCCACCCCGAAATTCCCATTGGATTCTTGCTGGGCCGTCTGGCGCATCCCACAGATATTCTGCGAATCATCGTTCAATCCTTAGGCGTACGCGACGGCTCCCGCATCGCAACGTCGCCATATGCGCCGGCCATCGACCTTGTCATTCACGATATGGGATTGCTTGGCAAGAACGTATGCGAAAGCATTAACGCTAATCGGGGTGTAGCATCGACACTATATTGGCTTTCGCGCCTGCATGAATTTTCCACCGACCTTGCGCATAATGTCGACATCAGTCTGAAGTCAGATTGGGGCAGAGATCTGATACTGGTCCGTACCAAGGTCTCCAGCGATCTTGGGGCCGAAATCAGCCTGGTTCTGCCAAATCTCAAGCAGTTTTATCGACGCAGGCGAAATATCGGCGACAAAGGAAAACTACGCTTTCCTGATCAAATGGCCGTATTTGAGATCCTGCACGGCCTGTCCCTGATGGTCAGCTGCCGGATCTATCTCGAACATTTGTCGCTGAATCAGATTATCACTTCGGCCGATACCGAGCTCAACCAATATTTACGCGTTGTCGCCGATGCGATGCTCAATGATATCCGGTCTTCAGATGGCGCAACCCAGCAATGCGTGTTGAAATGGTTTGATACCATAGTGCAATTCAGCCGAGTGGTCTTTGGCGAAGACGACGCTAAGCTGCTGGCGCGCTCAGGACAGGTCGCGGCCCGGGCCATTGCAAGTTAGATATTCCCCGAAAAAAAACGTCAGTTCGTTCAGTTAAAAAGCCCCGCCGGATCGTAAACCGGAACGCCCTGCAACAATGTTGCCTTTACTTTTGCCTCGCCAATCTGACCCGGTGGTAATTCGAATAGATTACGGTCAATGACCACAAGATCGGCAAATTTTCCGACTTCAATGGAGCCGGTCGTAGCATCGTGACGCAGCAGCCGAGCCGCTTGCAATGTCATCATTTCAATGGCCGTGGCAAGATCTGGAACGTATTCAGGCCCTTCACGGGTGATGGCGGTTTGCAGCTTGAGAAGCGGCGAAAGCTCATCGGCGTCCCAGTCGCTGGAAAGCGTGATTTGCGCTCCGGCATCAAGAAGCGACTTGATCGGCAGAAGATTTTCGCTTCTTTTACCAAGATAAGCGGCCATGAGCTGCATATTGGTTTTGTCGGTTGAACTTGACACAAGCTGGAAATCGGCAAATACGCCGAGTTGCTTGAATCTTGGAAGGTCGATTTGCGCCACCTGAAATAGATGGGTAATGCGATGGGGGCCGGTACGCTCACCGCCCGCTGCCTCAATGGCATCCAGGGCAATACCGACACCGCGATCGCCGGTGGCATGAATATGCAGCTGAAATCCGGCATTAGTCAGGGCCTTTGCGTATCGGATCAGTGTTTTTTTCTCAAAATATTCAAACCCCCGTTCATCGGCAGCGCCCAGCCCCAGGGATTTTTCATAAGGTTGATACATGGCACCTGTGGCCTGGCTGAGAATTCCATCTATATAAATTTTGACTTGGTCAAACCGGACCAGCCGGTCCTTCCGGTTCGAGAACAGTGCCTTTAATTTCATCATCTGGGTGGAAAACGGCCGATCCGGATAAAGGTAAAGCGCATTGCTCGCGCGCACAGTGAGGACACCATCAATTTCAGCTTTTTCCCAAGCCTTTACATGCAGTTGCGGCCAATATCCACCCGCGTCGCTCACACTGGTGATGCCGTTGGCTGAAAGTATTTTTTGGGCTTTTATAAGGCTCGAATAGGCCATCTCGAAGTTTGCTTTTGTAGGTGCGAATGCTGCGTCCCGCAGGATCTGTTGGGCGTTTTCGAGCACAACTCCATTTGGCTTTCCGGTGCGCTCATCGCGGACAATGATACCGCCGGGAGGGTCTCCCTTGAGATGGTCGTATCCGACGGTCTTCATTGCCAGGCTGTTGGCCCAGGCGCCATGGCCAAGATCGTCCAAAATCAGAACCGGACGGCCTTCAACGATCCCGTCAAGTACCGAAGCCGGATTGTCGAACCTCTCCAGGAGCAGGGCGGTATTTACGCCGGCGCCGACCAGCCAGCCCTTCCCCGGATTGTCGAGAACGCAACGACGCAAGCTCCACTCAATGTCGGCTATCGGGTCGTCGGCGCCAAATTCACAAAGCGTTTCGTTAATTCCGGCTTCAAGTGCATGCAGGTGCACATCCTGAAATCCCGGCAGGACCATCTGACCCGCAAGGTCGACGACATGGCCGTCCTTCCCAGAAACTTCAAGAACTTCGGCTTCGCCGCCAACGGCGATGATGAGGCCTTTAGCGTTGATTGCCATGGCGTCAGCCCATGGTCGGTTGGCATCAAGCGTATAAATTCTGGCGTTAACCAGGGTCAGGGGCGTGCGGTCTTCAGCCAGTCCTGCCCCTGAAAACTGAAAAACCATCAGCCCCAGGGC
>QILX01000295.1 GCA_003232175.1 Hyphomicrobiales bacterium
GGCCCTAAACGCGCCGGCCAGTGTTGACACAGGGGCCTGCGCATCTATATTGCGCGGCTCAACGGCGCGGGTGCCCAAAACGCCTCGCGCTTTATGCGTTGCCCGAGGCCCGGACCGCCAAATCTGGCGAGATCCTCCAAGTCCGCGACATGCGGCGCCGAAGGGTGCGGAAACAAGATTTGGCCAAAACGGCCAGGACCCAAGGAATGTCAGCGATGTTCGCAGTCATCAAGACCGGCGGCAAGCAGTACCGCGTTGCCGAGAACGACATCATTAAAATCGAGAAACTCAGCGGCGAGGCTGGCGACGCCGTGGCCTTTGAGCATGTTCTCATGGTCGGCAGCGAAGCCGATCCCGCCGTCGGCACGCCGCTGGTGGAAGGCGCTACGGTCACCGGAGAAGTTGTGCGCCAAGGCCGCGCCGCCAAGATTATCGTTTTCAAGAAAAAGCGCCGCAAGAAATACCGCCGCACCGCCGGCCACCGCCAGTATCTGACCGAGGTGCGCATCACCGGCATTCTGACCGGCGGCGCCAAGCCCAAGCCCAAAAAGGCAGTGGCCAAGCCCAAAGCCGAAAAAGCCGCCAAGTCTGATCCGGTGGCAGAAGCAAAAGCGGCCCCTAAATCCAAACCGGCAGCCAAAACCGAAACCGCGCCAAAGCCCAAGACAGGCGCCGGCAAGGCCCTTTTTGACACACCAGACGGCCCCGCGGATGATCTGAAGAAGATTTCCGGTGTCGGTCCGGTGCTGGAGAAAAAGCTCAACGCCCTTGGCATCACCAAATATGGCCAAGTGGCGGCATTTACGGCCAAGGATATAGCCCAGGTCGATGAAAGCCTGAGTTTCAAGGGCCGAATCGAGCGGGAAGACTGGCTTTCCCAGGCCAAAACCCTTGCCAAGGCAGCCAAGACCTAGGGTCGCCCAGACAAGATCACAATTGCAGGGGCTGACAGCTGCCTCCCTTTGTGCGATAGAAACGCAAAACACGGCTCCTCATTTTCGGCCCCCGGGCCCGATGGTGGAGATGACAGTCAAGGAGTGCCGGTATGGCGCATAAAAAGGCAGGCGGCTCGTCCCGCAATGGTCGCGATAGCGCCGGGCGGCGTCTTGGCGTGAAAAAATCGGGTGGCCAGGCGGTCATCCCCGGCAACATTATCATCCGTCAGCGGGGCACCAAATGGCACCCCGGCGACAATGTCGGCATTGGCGTCGATCACACGATCTTCGCCAAATCCACCGGCACTGTCGCATTCCGCACCTCGCGTGGCGGGCGCACTTATGTGTCCGTGATGCCGTATGCGGAGGCAGCTGAATAAGACGTAACGGCACTTTTCGATCGCCGGCGTCCCAAGGACCCGGCGAATGACAACCAGCATTCAAAGGGGAGATGGGCCGCCATCTTCCCTATTTTTATGGCTGGAGGACACCATGGGTCTCAAGGAAACCGATCACGGCAGTGATGCGTGCTTCACGCTGAACACGTCACGCCTGGCGTTGCGGCGTCCGCGTGCCGGTGATGCCCCGGCTCTGGCGGAGATCGCCAATGACTGGGAGATTGCCAGCAATCTTGCCACCATGCCGTACCCCTACGGCCTTGAGGACGCCACGGATTTCATTGAACGGGTCCGGCCCCTGAAATTGCCGGCGATATCGCTCTTTATCACCACCCGCGCCGACAGCCGGCTGGCCGGCGGCTGCAGTCTTCGTGCCCGCAAGGAAAGCTGTGATTATCACCTGGGTTACTGGCTTGGCCGGGAGTTCTGGGGGCAGGGCCTTGCCACCGAGGCGGTGCACCGCCTAGTTGATTTTGCCTTTGCCGAAGCCGATCTTGCGCGTTTGTTTGTCAGTTGCCGCGTTACCAATTCCGCCTCCCGCCGGGTCATCCACAAAAGCGGCTTCCAGCCTGAGGGTGCCGGCACTGATATGATCAATTCGGTGGCGCTTGGCGGCTCGGTGCCGGTGGAGGTTTATGTCCTGGATCGCGCCACCTGGCGGGCATTACGGGAATGGCGGCAGGAGGAAAACCATGCATTTTCTTGATGTGGACCCCATTGCACTGGGATTGAACGGCGCGGTTATCCGCACCCCCCGGCTTGACGATGTTCCCGCCCTTGCCGCCGGCCTGAACCACTATGAAGTGTCCAAGATGCTGTCCAGCCTGCCGTATCCGTGCCCGGAGGACGTGGTCGCCGGCTGGGTGGAAATCGCCCTTGCCCGCCGGGCGAGCGGCAACGGTCTGGAATTTGTCATCGCTGATGACAACACGGCGCTGGGGTCTGTCGGGTTTTCGTTCATTAGCAAGATCCCCGAACTTGGTTACTGGCTGACGCCATCGGCGCAAGGGGCCGGACTGATGACGTCAGCGGCCCGCGCCGCCTTGGCTTTTGCTTTCGCCCATGGTGTTGTGTCGATCGTCTCAGGCGCCTTTGCCGACAATCCGGCCTCTTTGCGGGTTCAGCACAAGCTTGGATTTGACAAAGTCGGCGAACGCCGCATCTACTCGCTGTCGCGGCGGCAGGCCCTGGCGCATATCGATACCAGGCTCGACCGCCAGCGATTTTTGACAACGGCCTGAACCGATGAAATTCCTCGATAGCGCTAAAGTCTATATCCGCTCCGGTGACGGCGGTGGCGGTTCGATCAGCTTCCGGCGAGAGAAATACATCCAGTTCGGCGGGCCTGATGGGGGCAATGGCGGCCGTGGCGGCGATGTCTGGGCCGAGGCGGTGGAAGGGCTCAACACCCTCATCGACTACCGGTTCCACCAACATTTCAAGGCCAAGACCGGCACCGCGGGCATGGGCCAGAACCGCAATGGCCGCACCGGCGACGATGCCACGCTGAAACTGCCCATCGGCACCCAGGTGTTCGAGGAGGACGGCACCAGCCTTATCGCCGATATGGTGCGCGTCGGCCAGCGGGTGCTGCTGGCGCGCGGCGGCAATGGCGGCTTTGGCAACACCCATTTCAAATCCTCGACCAACCAGGCCCCTAGGCGGGCCAATCCAGGTCAGGAGGGGATGGAAAGCTGGGTCTGGCTCAAACTGAAACTGATCGCCGATGCCGGATTGGTCGGCCTTCCCAATGCCGGTAAATCGACGTTTCTGGCCTGCGTCAGCGCCGCCCGCCCAAAAATCGCCGACTATCCGTTCACCACCCTTAACCCGATCCTGGGCGTGGTGAAGGCCGACAGCCGGGCCTTCGTGCTCGCCGACATTCCCGGCCTTATCGAGGGCGCCTCCAGGGGCATCGGCCTGGGGGACCAGTTTCTGGCCCATGTCGAACGCTGCCGGGTGCTGCTGCATCTGGTCGATGGCACAGCTGAGGATGTCGCCGGGGCCTACCGCACCGTCAGAGGCGAACTCATCGCATACGGGGCCGGGCTTGAAGACAAAACCGAACTGGTGGCGCTCAACAAGTGCGATGCCCTGACAGCAGATGAGATCAACGCCAAGGCCATGACCCTTGAAGCGGCTTGTGGTGGTCCGGTTCTGCGGCTTTCCGGGGTTTCCAGGGAAGGGATCGAAGCCGCCGTCCACCGCCTTGCCGACATAGTCGGAGCGGCCCGGGCGGCGGAAGCGGACACCGAGGCTGTTTTTGACGATGTCGGCTGGCGGCCATGACCCGGCTGGCGCAAGCAAAACGCGTTGTCATCAAGATCGGTTCAACCTTGCTGGTCGACCGGGACACAGGTCGTTTGCGCCAGTCCTGGCTTGAAGGGCTCGCCGACGATCTGATTGATCTTCGTCGCGACGGCACCGAGGTTCTGGTGGTCTCGTCAGGCGCCATCGCCCTTGGGCGGGCGGCGCTGGGCCTGCCTGAAGGACCACTGAAACTGGACCAGGCCCAGGCCGCCGCCGCGGTCGGGCAGATTGTGCTGGCCGGTGCCTACCGCGACACACTTGGCGCTCGCGATGCATCCACGGCGCAGGTTCTGCTCACCCTTGGCGATACCGAGGAACGGCGCCGTTACCTTAACGCCCGCAATACCATCAACACCCTACTGCGTCTTGGGGCCATTCCGGTGATCAACGAAAATGATACCGTGGCCACCGCCGAAATCCGCTATGGCGACAATGACCGGCTGGCAGCCCGGGTGTGTTCCATGGCCAGCGCCGACTGCCTGGTTCTGCTGTCCGATGTCGATGGGTTTTATACCGCCGCCCCGGAGGCAGATGCCAAGGCCAGACATATCCCCGAAATCAACCGCATCACTCCGGAAATCGAAGCCATGGCCGGGGATGCCGGCACCGAACATTCCACCGGCGGCATGGTCACCAAGCTGGCTGCCGCCCGGATCGCCCGCGGCGCCGGCGCCCATATGGTCATCGCCGATGGCAAAACCGACCGGCCAATCAGTGCCATTGCCAATGGCGCGCGCTGCACCTGGTTCGTGGCCGGCGACACCCCCGCCGCCGCCCGCAAGAAATGGATCGCCGCGAGCCTTGAGCCTCATGGGTCCATCACCATCGATGCCGGCGCCGCGACCGCCCTTGGCAAGGGTAACTCGCTGCTGCCCGCCGGCGTCGTTGCCATTGCGGGAAAATTCAATCGCGGCGATGCGGTTATTGTGTGCTCAATCGGAGATCGCGAGATCGCGCGCGGGCTGGTGGCCTATGATCACAGCGACGCCGCCGCGATTTCAGGGCGAAAGAGCGGTGAAATCGCCGCCATTCTTGGGTATCCTGGGCGCAGCGCCCTCATCCACCGCGATGATCTGGTCCTGACGGAGAGTTGAAAATGTCGATTGCCGAAAAAATCACCAAGGACGAAGACCTGACAGAGATGATGGCCGGCATCGGTGCCAGGGCCCGGGACGCCGCGCGGAAACTGGCCGAGGCGACAACCGCTGCCAAAAACACCGCCCTGACTGCCGCCGCCGCCGCCATCAGGTCCAGCGGGGACGAAATTCTCGCCGCCAATGCCAGAGATCTGAAAGCCGCGGCAAAACGCGATCTCAGCCCGTCTTTTGTCGACCGGCTGACCCTGACGCAAGATGGCATCGAAGCCATGGCGGCTAGCCTTGAGGATATCGCCGGTCTGCCCGATCCGGTGGGCCAGGTCATGGCGGAATGGTCGCAACCCAACGGGCTGAAATTTGCCCGGGTGGCAACGCCGCTGGGGGTCATCGGCATCATCTATGAGAGCCGCCCCAACGTCACCGCGGACGCCGGGGCGTTGTGCCTGAAGGCTGGAAATGCGGCGATCCTGCGCGGCGGCACCGACAGTTTTTACTCTTCCGCCGCCATTCATAGTGCCCTGGTCAAGGGCCTGGTTGCCGCTGGACTGCCCAAGGCCGCCATTCAACTGGTGCCAACCGCCGACCGCGCCGCCGTTGGCGAAATGCTCCGCGGCCTTGATGGCAATGTCGATGTTATCGTACCCCGTGGCGGCAAGAGCCTGGTTGGCCGGGTGCAGGCGGAGGCAAGGGTGCCGGTGTTCAGCCATCTGGAAGGCATCTGCCATATCTATGTCCACGAAACCGCCGATCCCGATATGGCGGTGAAACTAGCCGTCAATTCCAAACTGCGCCGCACCGGCATCTGCGGGGCGGCGGAAACCCTGCTGATCGATGCCTCAGCCGTTGACACACATCTGGCGCCCATTATCAACGCGCTGATCGAGGGGGATTGCGAAATCAGGGGTTCGGCAGAGGTTTGCGCCACCGACGATCGGGTCATACTTGCGACGGATGCGGACTGGAGCACCGAGTATCTGGGCAAAATCATCTCGGTGAAAATCGTCGATGGCCTCGATGCCGCCGCCGCCCACATCGCCCGGTATGGCTCGGGCCATACCGAAGCCATCATCGCCGAGGACGAGGCTGCGGCGAGCCGGTTTTTTGCCCGGGTCGACAGCGCCATCGTGCTGTGGAACGCCTCGACCCAGTTTGCCGATGGCGGGGAATTCGGCTTCGGCGCCGAGATCGGCATTTCCACCGGACGCATGCATGCCCGTGGGCCGGTCGGGCTGGAGCAACTGACCAGTTTCAAATACCTGGTGCGCGGCACCGGCCAGGCCAGGCCCTGACGGCCCCGCCTTGACCACGCAGCGCGCCAACCGGCGGCATTTTCCGCCCGGACTACCCCAGGATATTGGCCGCCGGAAAATCGGACTTCTGGGGGGGTCGTTCAACCCTCCTCATGCCGGTCATGTCCATATCTCTCGCCTTGCCCAGGCGCGTCTCGGTCTTGATGAGATCTGGTGGCTGGTGAGCCCGCAAAATCCACTGAAACCACCCGACGCCACCGCCGATCTGGCTCTTCGGGTGGAGCTGGCCAAAACCATAAGCGCCAGCGACCAGTTCATATCGGTATCGGCGCCGGAGGCCTACCTGGGCAGCCGCACCACGGTGGATTTTGCCCGCTGGCTGCGTCAGCGATACCGGGACGGCAAATTTGTCTGGCTCATGGGGGGCGACAATCTGGCGACGTTTCATCTGTGGGCCGGCTGGCGCCGCCTTGCCGGTTTATTGCCCATCGCGGTCATCGACCGGCCCGGATACCGCCATGCCGCCATGGCCTCAAACGCGGCCCGGGCGATGGCCCCGTGGCGATGGCCGCAAAACACCGCTGGCGGTCTTATTTTTGCCCGCCCGCCGGCGTGGATTTTCCTGGCTGGTCCGCTTTCGCCGGTGTCGTCCACACACCTCCGCGACAAATCAAAAACTTTCGCAAAACTTTCCGCACATCCGCAAACTGTTTTCCCGCATTGAAAGACGCGCCCCGTTGGCTTATATTTGCGCTGTAAACGGACCCTAGATATGGTCGGGAATGAACAGGAAAGGCTAATTCTGGAATGAAAGGTATGTTGTTCTGACAACCGCTAACCCCCACGGTGCCCTGGAAAAGCGCGCCGCATCCGCCACCGCCCAAAGATCTTCGGACACGGTGGACGCCCTTCGCGAACTTATTCTCAAAACCTTGGACGACGACAAAGCGGAAGAAACCGTTGTTATTGATCTGCAAGGCAAATCTTCTATTGCCGACGCCATGATCGTAACCAGCGGCCGATCGAACCGTCATGTCTCGGCTATCGCTGAACACGTGTTGTCGGCGATAAAAGCTGCCGGACACCGTGGCGCCAGCGTCGAAGGTCGGCAATCCGCAGACTGGGTGCTCATCGACGCCGCCGACATCATCATCCACATATTCCGACCGCAAGTCCGCGCCTTTTACAATCTGGAAAAAATGTGGTCGACCAAACCGCCGGAAGACAAACTCGTAGGTTAGGGCTCTTCACCTGGACAGGCGTCGCCAGCCGGGAGAGGAGGCGGGGATGAAATTGCAGGTCCTGGCGATTGGCAAGGCACGCAAGGATGCCTCCTGGGACCTGTGGTCGGACTACGCGCAGCGAATAGTCCGAATTGGACCCGGCCTAGGGTTTCGCGAATTCGGTTTGCGGGAATTTGCCGAGGCCACGCCCAAAAACCCATCCACACGCATGGCCATGGAAGCTCAGGCCTTGCTAGCCGCCACCGGAAGGTCCACTGTCGTCCTGCTTGATGAGAAAGGCCGAGACATGGCCAGCGAGACCTTTGCCCGGCAGCTCGCCTCGTGGCGCGATGACGGCGTGGACTCAACTGTGTTCGTGATCGGCGGGGCCGACGGGCTTGATGACGTTTTAAGACAAAAAGCCGCTCTGCGCTTGCGTTTTGGCCAGCAGACCTGGCCTCATCTGCTGGTGCGGGCCATGCTGGCGGAACAGATTTACCGGGCCATGACTATTTTGGCCGGGCACCCCTACCATCGCCAATGAATGTGAAATGGCTGATCACGAGGAATTCGATTTAGGTTATTGGACCCTTAACAATGAACATCTTAAGTTAACGCGTCTTATGAATTGGACCAAATCCTTGTCAGTGTCTGAAACGTATCCTGCTGTCTTTTTCGGGCTGGCCCTGGCCATTTCCCCGATTGCGGCGATGTCCCAGACCACCGGTCCGGAGCCGAACGAAAAACTTCGCGAGATCGAACGAAAGATCGGCAGCACCAAATCGCAGACCGGACAACTCGAAGCCGAAATGGCATCGATAAAAACCGAGCGGACCGATTTACGTAAAAAAATGATCGACACGGCTGGCCGTATTCAGGCCAGAGAATCCCAGATCACCGCAGGCGAAATCCGTCTCACCCGCCTGGGTGATGAAGAAGTTAATATTGACGCCAATCTGAAAAGACGCAAAGGCACCCTGGCCGACATGCTGGCCGCGCTGCAGAAACTTGAACGGGAGCCGCCACCGGTTCTGGCGGTGCGCCCCGGGGATGCCCTTGCCGCCATTCGCAGCGCCATGCTGCTGTCAACGGTAGTCCCGCAAATTCGCGCCGAGGCCGACAGCCTGTCGCGGGAACTCCGCAAATTGGCGGGCCTTAGAAACAACATCGTTGAAGAGCAAAGACAACTTGCCCTTAACAAAGATCAATTGAGCCGGGAGCAAGAAGTTATCGAACGGCTCCTGGACGTAAAGTCAAAAATTGCAAATCGCACCGCCGCGGAAATCAAAGCGGCGCGCAAAAAAACGGAAAAACTTGCTGGCGAAGCCAGTTCATTGCGTGACCTTTTGGCAAGCCTGGAGGCTGAACGCGCCCGGGTAGAGGTTGAAAAAGCCAAAGAATTTGCCCAGGCCGAGGCCAGACAAATCGAAGAGGCGCGGCTTAGCCTGGAAAACGGCACCGGCGGTGAGCCGGCGGCGGCGGCACAAAAAGCGCCGAGAAAACCAACGGTTCAGGAACAGCGTCTGGCGATGGCGAGCCCGGACCGCCTCCGGCCCGCAGCCAGTTTTGTCAGCGTTCGCGGGGCGTTATCCCTGCCGGCACAGGGCCAAGTGTTTCGCAATTATGGCGCGGCGGACGGTTACGGCAAACCGTCAAACGGCATGACGCTGAGGACGCGGGTTGAAGCGCAAGTCACATCGCCCTCCGATGGCTGGATTGTTTATGCCGGTCCGTTTCGCCGTTACGGGCAACTCTTGATCATCGATGCCGGTGACGGGTATCATATCCTGCTGGCGGGTATGAAAAACATTCACGTTTCGGCCGGACAATTCGTTCTTTCCGGCGAACCGGTTGGAATAATGGGATCTGAAGCAAAACAAAGCGCCGCGATTGGTCGTATTCGTGATCGGTCCAAACCGGTACTATATGTTGAGTTTCGGAAAGACGGTAAATCCATCGATCCGCAGCCCTGGTGGCAGTCGGACAACATGAAGGCACGAGGATAATGCAAAAATCGGTTCTGGCGGGACTTGCTTTGTTTTTGTTCGGGGCAGTGGTGGCAACAAGCTTACAACCCTGGCTGTTCCCGCAAGGGAGTGCCATTGCGGCAGGTTCTGAAACCTACCGCCAGCTCGACCTGTTCGGACGGGTGTTTGATCGGGTCCGTTCTGACTATGTCGAGGAGACCGAGGATGAGGCCCTGGTTGAATCGGCGATCAACGGCATGCTCACGGCGCTGGACCCCCATTCAAGCTATCTGAGTGCCAAAAGTTTTCGCGATATGCAGGTGCAAACCCGCGGTGAATTCGGCGGGCTGGGCATTGAGGTCACGATGGAAAACGGTGTCGTCAAAGTCATCTCCCCCATTGATGACACGCCAGCCATGCGGGCCGGAGTCAAGGCCGGCGACCTTATCACCCATCTGGATGGCGTACAGGTTCTCGGCCTGACGCTCAACCAGGCGGTGGAAAAGATGCGGGGCAAAATCAACAGCCCGATCAAAATCAGGGTGGTCCGCGAAGGTGTCGACGAACCCATTGAAATCACCGTTGTTCGTGATGTAATTCAAATACGTTCGGTTCGCAGCCGGGTTGAAAACGATGTCGCTTATGTCCGCATCACCTCGTTTAACGAGCAGACCCTTGATGGGCTGGAAAGCGCGGTCAAAAAACTTAAATCGGAGATCGGCGACAAGCTGATCGGCTATGTGATCGATTTGCGCAACAATCCCGGCGGCTTGCTCGACCAGGCCATTTCGGTCTCCGATGCCTTGCTAGAAAGAGGCGAAATCGTCTCGACCCGCGGGCGCAATGCTGATGATACCCAGCGACACAATGCCCGAGCCGGAGACATTACCGATGCCTTGCCTATTGTGGTTCTTGTCAATGGCGGCTCGGCTTCGGCCTCCGAGATTGTCGCTGGCGCCCTGCAGGACCACAAGCGTGCCAAAATCATCGGCACACGTTCGTTTGGCAAGGGTTCGGTACAGACCATCATCCCCCTTGGCGCCAACTCCGGGGCCATGCGCCTGACGACAGCGCGCTATTATACACCATCGGGCCGGTCCATTCAGGCCAAGGGCATCGACCCAGATGTCGTTGTCGAGCAAACGGCGCCGGAGGCTTCAAATCAGCGTAACATCTCACCGGGCGAGGCCAGTCTTCCCGGCTATTTGAGTAACGAAAAATCCGACGATAACAAGTCCGGGTCGTCCGCCTTTGTGCCGGAAAAAGCGGAGGACGATGTCCAGCTTGCTTATGCGCTTGCACTGCTGCGCGGAGATCCGCTGCCGGCGATCACCCAGAAAACAGCGGTTGAAAGCACGACAAAAGAGGACACAACCAAGGCAAATTGATTTGATGGCTCCCGGAATATCCGGGAGCCATCAATCCACAGGCCAATGGGTTCGGTCCGGTGGCTGATCCAGCGTTTGGCTTTTGTATCGAAATTTGTATTCAAACACGCGAATACAGGTTGTTATAACAAAACCATGTACTTTCAATAAGCTGGAACCCTGGCGCTGATCGTTGTGATCGGCAAGGGTCCTGGAACGGCAAATGGGAGACCTCGATCGTGGCGGCGGAGGGGCAGGACGGCAAGCCGATCGATATGGGACGCTTTTTCAGGCGCGCCCTGATTCTCATTGCCATCGGTCTTGGTGCAGGTGCATTCGCGGCGGCATCATTTTTTCGCACACCTTATGGCAGCCAGCCAATTGTCATTGCACAAATCCCGCCGCAAGCTCAGATGCCCAAAAATGAAGTCACCGCCGAAATTGATATCCGCCAAGGCCTGAAACCGGAAGACACACCTATCACTTCAGAGGGTTATGTGCCCGCTCAACCGGTTGGCGGTGTTGTGGAAATTGATCCCAGTGAAGTTGAAATCATCGACCCCGCTGACTTCACCACCACGGAAATCCCAGTTGCGGAAACGACAAATTCCGGCGAAATCCGTCTGGCCAGAGCCCCAATTGAAGGCTTCACCGAGAAAGGTGAATTCGGCCTATTGCCGAAAATTTCTTCAAGCGGCCGCACACCTGCCACGGTATATGCCCGCCCCTATCAGCAATTGGATACTCGCGACGCCCCGGTGCGTATCGCTATAATGATCACCGGTGTCGGCATTAGTTCCAGTGGCACAAGGGAGGCCATTGAAAGGCTGCCAGGTGAAGTTACGCTGGCATTTGCACCTTATGGCGATGGTTTGCAAAGCTGGGTCAACCGCGCCCGGGCTGATGGCCATGAAGTCATGCTGCAGGTGCCGATGGAGCCTTTTGACTACCCTGACAATGACCCCGGGCCCCATACCCTTCTGACGGGCGCAAGTAGCACGGAGAATGCCAATCGCCTGAATTGGCTGCTCAGCCGGTTTGGAGGTTATTTTGGCATTACCAACTATATGGGCGCCAAATTCACCGCGGACGACAGGGCCCTGACGCCCATCATGACCGAATTGGCCAGTCGCGGCCTGTCATTTCTCGATGATGGCGGGTCACCGCGCTCGCGCGCCATTCCCGTAGCCATTGCCAAGGATATCGCTGCGAAGCGAGCGGACATTATCATCGATGCCGGCCAATCGCGAGAAACCATCGAAGAGGCCCTTCGGCGACTTGAAACCGTGGCCAAGGAGCGTGGCAGCGCCATCGGCGTCGGAACGGCATTGCCAGTTACTGTCAAAACCATCGCGGAATGGGCAAAATCCCTCGGCTCACGGGGCATCGCTCTTGCTCCGGTAAGTGCGCTGTTAAATCCAGCTGAGGGTTGAATTTCATTGAACGCAACCGGCAAGGACCTACCCTACAGACCTTGTGTCGGCATTATGGTGTTCAATGCCAGTGGACTGATCTGGGTTGGCTCACGCATTGACGGTTCTGGCGCGCGCACCGCCGACCGGCAATATTGGCAAATGCCACAGGGCGGCATTGACGAAGGCGAGGGCTCGGAAGTGGCGGCACGACGGGAGCTTTATGAAGAAACCAATATCCGTTCCATCACGCTGCATGGCCAGAGCCGGAACTGGCTGAAATACGATCTTCCCAAGGCTTTGATGGGTAAGGCGTTATGGGGGCGGTATCGCGGCCAGACGCAAAAATGGTTTCTGGCAAGCTTTGGCGGCGATGATGCCGAAGTTGATGTGAACCGACCCGGCGGCGGACAATACAAACCTGAATTCTCGACCTGGAAATGGGTCGGGATTAATGAGCTTTCAGGTCTGACCGTGCCGTTCAAATGCGCTGTTTACAATGAAATTGCCGAGGAATTCGGACCTCTAATCGAAGGTGTGATTGGCGGTACTATGCCACAGCGTTGAGTTGCGCCAGGCGGCGGGTCCACATCCACCACACGACACGGCATAAACGGTCGGACAGCCAGCCATGGGGAGCAAAACCGCCGGCTTTCAGAACCATCGCGACCACCCGGTCGATATGTTGCCGCCGGTATACCCCGAGTGCCTCGCGAAAATAGGCATTGGCAAATCGGCCCCGATCGTAAGGAATGCTGGATTCTGCGCTATGGTTCGCGCAATAAAACGCACCCGCCAATTCATCATCATCTGCTTCGTTGAGGCGGGATATTGCAATCTTCATCCGGTTTACCGGGCTGATGGGCTCCTTGGCGGCAAACACTTTTAGGGTCTGATAAAACAAACGGTAATGGGCGAACTCATCGGCGGCCAGATAGGTGGCGACTTGCTTAAGGCAAGGCTCCTCGGTGGCGTCCTTGATGGCGGTGTAAAAAGATGAAGTGCCGCTTTCGACCACGCAGCGGGCGACCATTTCCCCGGCCCGGCTGCCCCGGATCGAGGCTACAGCTCCAATTTCGATATTCTGCATTTTCCGAAACCGGGCAAAAGCGTCATCAAAATCAAAACTCGGATCGGCGAGCTTCGCCCATTTGGCCAGGGCCCGCCCGTGCTGCTCCTCTTCGGCACCCCATAGCCGGAAATCGGCTTTCATTTCCGGCCTGTCGGAGAAGACGTTGCACAGGTAAGTTACGTAGTCCGGGGCATTAAATTCAACCAGTGCCGCAGCTTTTACGGCGCTAAGCAGACCGGGATCGACTTTGGAGGCATCAAAGGCGTCCCAGTTAATTGTATCCAGAGTCCAGCGCATCAGCTTCGCGTCCCCTGCCGTTGGTGGCCAAATAGGTTCGTAAAAACCATATTAGCCGTGGCTTTGCGAGAATAGAAAGAAATTGTGGCGTCGATCTGGCCTTTTGGCTCTCGAAACTTGAGGTTTCAGCTCCAATCAGAGCGAAGTGAGGATCTGGTTCAGATGATCCAGGGTTTCCTGGGCCCGGGTCCTGGTGCTGTCAGTTGTGGCATCGGTGAGATCGTCCGAGGCATTCCGGATTGCCAGTTCGAGATTATCGCGATTGAGATCGGCTTCGGGGATCGCCTCTTCAGCCAGAATGGTCAGCTCGGTCGGCGAGGCTTCGGCAAATCCGCCGGCGACAAAATACCTAACCCCCTGATCATCAGCGGTCGCGTGAATTTCAATCATGCCAGGCCGCATGGTGGAAAGAACCGGGGCATGGCCGGGCATGACGGCGAAATCGCCTTCAGTGCCGGGCACCACGACCTGCCATACATCCTGCGTGAGCAGCAATTTCTCCGGCGAGACCAGTTCGAACTTGAAAGTTTCGGCCACAGGCCCCTCCTTTAAGCCGCTTCGGCCGCAAGGGCCTCGGCTTTTTCCACCGCATCTTCGATAGTGCCGACCATGTAAAAAGCCGCCTCGGGCAAGTGATCGTATTCGCCAGCGACAACCGCCTTGAACGAGCGGATAGTGTCTTTGAGATCAACGAACTTGCCGGAAAACCCGGTAAAGACTTCCGCTACATGGAAAGGCTGGCTGAGAAAGCGTTCGATCTTGCGGGCGCGGGACACCGTCAGCTTGTCTTCTTCTGAAAGCTCGTCCATGCCCAAAATTGCGATGATATCCTGAAGCGATTTGTAGCGCTGCAAAATCTCCTGAACCTCGCGCGCCACTGCGTAATGTTCTTCACCGATAATACGAGGATCGAGCATGCGGGAGGTTTCCGAAATCGCCCGGTTGAGCACCGTGGTGGCGTCCAGATGGGCGAAGGACGCCGCGGGCGCCGGGTCGGTGAGATCGTCCGCAGGCACATAGATGGCCTGAACCGAAGTGATCGAGCCCTTGTGGGTGGTGGTGATGCGCTCCTGCATGGTGCCCATGTCGGTGGCCAGCGTCGGCTGATAGCCTACCGCCGAAGGGATGCGACCCAAAAGCGCCGAAACTTCAGAGCCCGCTTGGGTAAAGCGGAAAATATTGTCGATGAAAAACAGAACGTCCTGCCCCTCGTCGCGGAAATGCTCCGCCACCGTCAGCCCGGAAAGCGCCACCCGGGCGCGGGCGCCGGGAGGCTCGTTCATCTGGCCAAAGACCAGGCTGCACTTGGAACCCTCGCCGCCACCAGGCTTGTTCACGCCCGATTCGATCATCTCGTGGTAAAGATCGTTGCCCTCGCGGGTGCGTTCGCCAACCCCGGCAAAGACCGAATAGCCGCCATGGCCAAGCGCCACATTGTTGATCAGCTCCTGGATCAGCACAGTTTTGCCGACGCCCGCGCCGCCAAAAAGGCCGATCTTGCCGCCCTTGGCGTAAGGGGCCAGAAGGTCGACGACCTTGATGCCGGTGATCAGCACCTCGGCCTCGGTCGACTGGTCAACCAGAGAAGGAGCGGATTGATGAATAGCGCGCCGCACCTTGGTTTTGACCGGTCCTGCCTCATCGATGGGCTCGCCGATGACATTCATGATGCGGCCAAGGGTCTCATCACCCACAGGCACCGAAATCGGCTCGCCCGTGTCGGAGACTTTCTGGCCGCGGACCAGCCCCTCTGAAATATCCATGGCAATGGTGCGCACGGTATTCTCGCCAAGATGCTGAGCCACTTCCAGGATCAAACGGTTGCCCCGGTTGTCGGTCTCAAGGGCGTTGAGAATAGCCGGCAAGTCCTTGTCGAACTGTACATCGACGACGGCGCCGATAACCTGGGTGATGCGGCCTACGGCCTTTTTTGCTGCCATGATATCCTCGTCCCTATATCGCTTCGGCGCCAGAGATGATCTCGATCAGTTCTTTGGTGATCTGAGCCTGGCGGGTCCGGTTGTAACTGAGTGTCAGCCGGTCGATCATATCGCCGGCATTACGGGTTGCACTGTCCATTGCGCTCATACGCGCGCCCTGTTCGGAGGCGGCGTTTTCCAATATGGCGCGGTAAATCTGGGTATTGAGGTTGCGCGGCAACAGCTCTTCGAGGATTTCGTCTTCCTCGGGCTCATATTCATAGGCAGCAAAGTCTGCGCCGGAATCTTTTTCGGTGCCTTCGAATTTAGCCGGGATGAGCTGCAGTTCGGTCGGGATCTGCACGATCACTGATTGGAAGCGTGAAAAAAACAACGAACAGACATCGAATTCTCCGGCGCCGAACATCTCCAGCACCCGTTTTCCGACCTGGGCCGCATGGGTATAGCCGACGTTTTTTTCTTCAACAAAGCTCATAAGTTCAACGATCTCGGCGGCGAATTTCCTCCGCAGCACCGCTTCACCTTTACGCCCGACACAAAGGATTTTGACGGTCTTGCCTTCACCTTTCAGCGCTATAGCCCGTTCCCGCGCCAGCCGGGCAATGGAGGTATTGAAACCGCCGCAAAGACCACGTTCGGCTGTGGCGACAACCAGAAGATGCACATCCGATTTGCCGGTGCCAGCCAGAAGACGGGGCGCATCGGCGCGGCCTTCGAACGAGCCGGCAAGATTGGCCAACACCGCGCCCATGCGTTCCGCGTAAGGCCGGCCGGCCTCGGCACGCTCCTGGGCCCGGCGCAGTTTCGCCGCCGCCACCATCTGCATGGCCTTGGTGATCTTCTGCGTCGCGGTCACCGAGGTGATGCGGTTGCGGAGTTCCTTCAGGCTAGCCATGAGCGCCTCTCATCTTTCCGATCCGGCGCCACTTAAACGGCAAAGGCCTTGGTGAAACTTTCCACTGCCGATTTTAGCGTCGCCATGGAGGCATCGGTCAGTTCTTTTTCCTCGGCGATGCTGGTCAGGAGATCGCCGTGGCTGTCGGCCAGCATTCTAAGGAGCTCCTCCTCATAACGGCCAACGGCGTTCACCGGCAGATCGTCGAGATAACCGTTGACGCCGGCATAGATGACACAGACCTGTTCCTCAACCCGAAGCGGTGAGAACTGCGGCTGCTTGAGCAGTTCGGTCAGCTTGGCGCCGCGATTGAGCAGGCGCTGGGTAGTGGCGTCCAGATCGGAGCCAAACTGGGCGAAGGCCGCCATTTCGCGGTATTGCGCCAGCTCGCCCTTGATCTTACCGGCAACTTGCTTCATCGCCTTGATTTGGGCGGCGGAACCGACCCGGCTCACCGAAATGCCGACATTCACCGCCGGGCGGATGCCCTGGTAGAACAGGTCTGTTTCAAGGAAGATCTGCCCGTCGGTGATCGAAATCACATTGGTTGGGATGTAGGCCGACACGTCATTGGCCTGGGTCTCGATAATCGGCAGCGCCGTCAGCGAACCTGAACCATTATCTTCGTTCAACTTGGCGGCGCGCTCCAGAAGGCGGCTGTGCAGATAAAACACATCGCCGGGGTAAGCTTCGCGTCCCGGTGGGCGGCGCAGCAATAACGACATCTGGCGATAGGCCACCGCCTGTTTGGATAGATCGTCATAGACAATCAGCCCGTGCATGCCATTGTCGCGGAAATATTCGCCCATGGTGCAGCCGGCAAAAGGCGCCAGATATTGCAGGGGCGCGGGGTCCGAAGCGGTGGCGGCGACGATGATCGAATATTCCAGGGCGCCGTTTTCCTCCAGAACTTTGACGAACTGGGCCACCGAGGAGCGCTTCTGGCCGATGGCAACATAAATGCAATAGAGCTTGGCGCTCTCGTCATCGGTGTCGTTCACCGATTTCTGGTTCAAAATCGTATCCAGCGCCACCGCGGTCTTGCCGGTCTGCCGATCACCGATGATCAGCTCGCGCTGGCCGCGACCGATGGGGATTAGCGCGTCGATGGCTTTGAGGCCGGTCTGCATCGGC
Organism: Hyphomicrobiales bacterium; assembly: GCA_003232175.1. Lineage (GTDB taxonomy): Bacteria > Pseudomonadota > Alphaproteobacteria > Rhizobiales > SZUA-8 > SZUA-8. Next base: position 17,298 of record QILX01000295.1, read on the forward strand.
TCGTGCACCGATTTGCGCGGAATGATACTTGGCGCCTTAACATCGACCAGCCGGCGTTCTTTGGTTTCGATCGGCCCCTTGCCATCCAGCGGATTGCCCAAGGGGTCGACAACCCGGCCCAGAAGAGCTTTACCGACAGGGACCTCAACGATAGCGCCGGTCCGTTTGACCGTATCGCCTTCGTGAATATATCGGTCATCGCCGAAAATCACCACGCCAACATTGTCGGTCTCAAGGTTGAGCGCCATGCCGCGCACCCCGCCGGGGAACTCGACCATTTCGCCGGCCTGGACATTGTCCAGGCCATAAATGCGCGCAATACCGTCACCAACCGACAACACCTGGCCAACCTCGGAAACTTGCGCCTCAGTTCCAAAGCCCTTGATCTGTTCCTTGAGGATGGCGGAAATTTCCGCGGCCCGAATTTCCATCAGCCGACCTCTTTCATCGCTATACGGAGAGAATTGAGTTTTGATTTAAGTGTACTGTCGACCATTCGGGAACCCACTTTTACAATCATACCGCCAAGCAGGGCCGGATCGACCTTTTCAACAATAATGGCGCGCTGGCCAAGTGCCGTTTTCAGCTCTGCCGCGAACGCCTTCTTCTGGTCTTCGGTCAGGGCCTCCGCCGACGTCACCTCGGCGGTCACTTCACCGCGCGCCTGCGCCACAAGGGCCTGAAAACCTTTGATCATCGCAGGCACGGCGAACAGCCGTCTGTTTTTGGCCACCAGAGAGATAAAATTGGCCGCCAGACCGGTGATTTCCGCTTTTTTCAACACGGCCTGGACGGCATCCATCTGCTCATCAGCCGAAAAAACCGGGCTGTTTACCAGACGCATCAGGTCTTTGGAGCCATCAAGAAGCGCTTGAAAACGGTCCAGATCTACAGCCACGGCATCAATCGATTTGGTTTCGCTGCTCAGCTCGAATAGTGCCATCGCATAACGACCCGGCATACCCGAAATTGTCAGCTTTTCACCCGCCACCGGCGTCCACCTTTCAGCATGCCCTCCCGGACCGGATCAGCGATCAGGTAGGGTGTTGAAATTATTGTTGTTTTGGACAAGGATTCCCACAGGTCCTGTTGGTCTGCCCCCTGAAGTCGGGCTTGATCTATCATATGTATTTCGCACTTGCAACAAACCTGCCGCCCGGCGGATTGCTCTTTTGAATGATATCGGCGTCTTTCCAGCGAGATTGGTGTTTGCAATTTACCGTTCGGCGTCATCCAGATCGTAGCGGTTCCAAATTGCGTCCGGCCCCAGGGTGGAGATATACGCCTTGTGGACTTTTTTTTCGTCTTCGGTGAGCCTGGACGCCAAAGCTGATGGGCGGGGTTTTGCCGCTCGAACGGTAGTTTCGACCTCGATGATGCCAGGCTCTTCGACCAGAGTGAGGTTTGGCTGTCGGCCGCCAATCAGCTCAAGATAGACCTCCGCCAGAAGTTTAGAATCCAGGAGCGCGCCGTGAATGGCGCGGTTGGAATT
>QILX01000031.1 GCA_003232175.1 Hyphomicrobiales bacterium
CCCAAGACCGCGACGCTTCTTATGGCCCTGGAGGGGTTGTCCCTGGATAATGCGCTGATCATCGGCGGCGAGACCATTGATGAGAATTTTTCCAAAGCTTCGCGCAATCTTCCCGACATCGATGTGCTGCCGGTTCAGGGCATCAATGTCTATGACGTATTGCGGCGCGATGTACTGGTGCTGACCAAAGCGGCGATTGCCAAACTGGAGGACCGGTTCCATGCGTGAGGCTGATCTTTATGACGTGATCCGCAGCCCGGTGATTACCGAAAAGGCCACCATGGCCTCGGAATTCAATCAGGTTGTATTCAACGTCACCAAAACCGCAACCAAGACGGATATCAAACAAGCGGTGGAAAAATTGTTCAATGTCAAAGTCATTGCAGTGAACACTCTGGTGCGCAAAGGCAAGAAAAAGCGGTTTCGCGGCCGTCTCGGGCAGCAGAGCGACGTTAAGAAGGCCATTGTGACCCTTGTCGATGGTCATTCAATCGACATTACAACCGGCCTGGGTTGAGGAGAAGAGTAGAGCAAATGGCACTCAAATCCTACAAACCGAACACCCCTGGACAGCGCGGTCTTGTGCTGGTTTCCCGCAGCCATCTGTGGGGCGGCAAGCCGGAAAAGACCCTGACCGAGGGGTTGTCCAAGAGTGGCGGGCGCAACAATCACGGGCGCATAACCGCGCGGCGGCGTGGCGGCGGTCATAAGCGACTTTACCGCAAGATCGATTTCAGGCGTGTGAAGGTGGATATGCCGGCGACCGTCCAGCGGTTGGAATACGATCCCAACCGCACAGCGTTTATTGCCCTGATCAAATATGAGGACGGTCAGCTTTCCTACATTCTGGCGCCGCAGCGCCTGGGGGAGGGCGACACTGTCATCTCCGGCGAAAAGGTCGATGTCAAACCAGGTAATGCCATGCCGCTTGCCAGCATTCCCATCGGCACCATCGTCCACAATGTGGAAATGAAGCCGGGCAAGGGCGGTCAGATCGCCCGCTCGGCGGGAACATATGTCCAGCTTGTCGGCCGTGACCGGTCTTACGCGATTTTGAGGTTGAAGTCCGGCGAACAGCGCCTGGTACATGCTGCATGCATGGCCACCATAGGCGCGGTCTCCAATTCGGACAATTCGAACCAGAAACTCGCCAAGGCGGGACGCAATCGCTGGCTCGGCCGCCGCCCCTCGGTGCGCGGCGTGGCCATGAACCCGGTCGATCATCCCCATGGCGGCGGCGAGGGCCGCACATCGGGTGGCCGGCACCCGGTCAGCCCGTGGGGCAAGCCGACCAAGGGCAAGAAAACCCGGTCCAATGTATCGACCGATAAATTCATCCTGCGCTCGCGGCACCTGAAGAAGAAGAGGAAATAGCCGATGACGCGTTCGGTTTGGAAAGGCCCCTTTGTCGACGCCTATCTTTTGAAAAAGGCGGAGACGAGCCGTGCTTCAGGGCGCAGCGAAGTTATCAAGATGTGGAGCCGCCGCTCCACCATACTGCCGCAGTTTGTTGGCCTGACCTTCGGTGTCCACAATGGCCGTAAGCACATTCCAGTGCTGGTGACCGAGGACATGGTAGGCCATAAATTCGGCGAATTTTCGCCGACGCGGACCTATTACGGCCATATGGCCGATAAAAAAGCGAGAAGGAAGTAGGCCATGGGAAAGGCAAAAAGCGAACGCCGCCTGGCCGACAACGAAGCCATGGCCATGGTGCGGAACATTCGTATCAGCCCGCAAAAGCTCAACCTGCTGGCCCAGTTGATCCGTGGCAAACGGGTTGAAAAGGCTCTGGCCGACTTAAGCTTCAGCCGCAAACGCATCGCCAAGGACGTTAAAAAAGTGCTCGAAAGCGCCATTGCGAATGCGGAAAACAACCACGAACTCGATCTGGACGCACTTATCGTCGCCGAGGCCCATGTGGGCAAAAACATGGTGATGAAGCGCTTCCGTCCCCGGGCCCGTGGCCGGGTCGGTCAGATCATAAAGCCGTTCAGTCAGATCACCATTATCTTACGCGAAGTTGAGGAGGCCGCCTGATGGGGCAAAAAGTATCACCAATCGGCCTCAGGCTGGGCATCAACCGGACGTGGGATTCGCGCTGGTATGCCGATGGCGCGGCGTATGCCGAACTCCTGCACGAGGATTTCCGCATCCGTGATCACATCCGCAAAGGCCGGACCCAGGCGGCGATCTCCAAGGTCGTCATCGAGCGTCCCCACAAAAAATGCCGGGTGTCCATTCATACGGCGCGTCCGGGTGTTTTGATCGGCAAAAAGGGTGCCGACATCGAGACCATGCGCCGCGCGGTTCAGAACATGACCAAAAGCGAAGTCCACATCAACATCGTCGAAATTCGCAAACCCGAGATCGACGCTGTGCTGGTAGCGGAAAATATCGCCCAGCAGCTTGAGCGCCGCGTGGCGTTCCGCCGGGTGATGAAGCGTGCGGTTCAGTCGGCCATGCGCCTTGGTGCCGAAGGCATCCGCATCAATTGCGGCGGCCGGCTCGGGGGGGCGGAGATCGCGCGTACCGAATGGTACCGCGAAGGCCGGGTGCCGCTGCACACTTTGCGCGCTGATGTCGATTACGGCACTGCAACCGGTCACACCGCTTATGGCACCTGCGGGGTCAAGGTGTGGATCTTCCGTGGCGAGATCATGGAACACGATCCCATGGCCCATGATCGCCGGATTACCGAGGGCGCCGAGCGCGGCAACAGCCGCGGCCGCGGCGATCGCGGGCGCTAGGGAGTAAGAGATGTTACAGCCAAAACGCACCAAATTCCGCAAGGCCCACAAGGGACGCATTCATGGCGTCGCCAAGGGTGGAACCGCGCTAAATTTCGGCGCCTATGGCCTGAAAGCCCAGGAACCGGCGCGGGTAACCGCAAGGCAGATCGAAGCGGCGCGCCGGGCGCTGACCCGCCATATGAAACGCGCCGGCCGGGTGTGGATCCGCATTTTCCCAGATGTCCCGGTCTCGAAAAAGCCGACTGAAGTGCGCATGGGCAAGGGCAAGGGCACGCCGGAATTCTGGGCCGCACGCGTCAAGCCGGGGCGGATCATGTTCGAGATTGACGGTGTTCCTTACGACGTCGCCCGCCAGGCATTGGAATTGGCCTCGGCCAAACTGCCGATCAAGACGCGTTTCATCAAGCGTCTTGGCGACAACGGCTAGGGACGGGAGAACAGGTATGAAAGTTTCCGAAGTGCGCGATATGTCATCGGACCAGTTGGAAGAACAATTGGTGGCGCTGAAACGCGAGCAGTTCAATTTGCGGTTTCAGGCGGCCTCCGGTCAGCTCGAAAACACCTCAAGAATGCGTGCGGTACGGCGCGATGCCGCGCGGGTAAAAACCATTCAACGCGAAACGAGCGCAAAAAGCGCCGACAAGGCCGAGGGCTAACGGGTCATGCCGAAACGAATTATGCAAGGTGTCGTCGTCAGTGACAAAAACGACAAAACCATCGTGGTCAAGGTTGAGCGCCGCTTTTCCGACCCTGTGATGAAAAAAACCATTCGCCGTTCCAAGCGCTACCAGGCCCATGATCCGGCCAACAGCGTCAAGACCGGCGATCAGGTAAGAATTCGCGAATGCCGGCCTTTGTCGAAGACAAAACGCTGGGAAGTTGTGTTGAACGCCGAATAAGCGTTTGAATTGAATTGATTTTATGCTGGGCTCGTGAGCCCGGCGCGAAAGGCGGACCAGCCATGATACAGATGCAAACCAACCTAGATGTGGCGGATAATTCCGGCGCCCGTCGGGTGCAGTGCATCAAGGTCCTTGGCGGATCAAAGCGGAGATACGCCTCCGTGGGCGACGTCATTGTCGTCTCGGTCAAGGAGGCGATCCCGCGCGGCCGGGTGAAAAAGGGTGATGTCATGAGGGCCGTGGTGGTCAGGACTGCCAAGGAAATCCATCGGGCCGATGGCTCGGTCATCCGTTTTGACCGCAATGCCGCAGTCTTGGTCAGCCCGCAGGGCGAGCCGATCGGTACGCGTATTTTTGGACCCGTCACCCGTGAATTGCGGTCTAAAAATCACATGAAAATCGTTTCACTTGCTCCGGAGGTGCTGTGATGGCGGCACGGATCAAGAAGGGTGACAATGTGGTTGTCATTACCGGCAAGGACAAAGGCAAGACTGGCGAGGTTTTGCGCATGTTGCTAACAGCGGACCGTGCCGTGGTGCGCGGTGTTAACGTGGCACGCCGGCACACACGTCAGACCGCGAGCCAGGAGGGCGGCATTATTGCAAAAGAGCTGCCGATCCACCTCTCCAACCTCGCCATGGCTGATCCTGAAGACGGTAAACCGACACGGATCGGATTCAAATTCAATGATGACGGTAGCAAAGTTCGCTTCGCCAAGAAATCAGGAGGCGTGATCGATGGCTGAGGCCGCTTACAAGCCACGGATGAAATCGCAATATGAAGATGTTGTGCGGGCCGACCTGATCAAGGAATTTGGCTACAAGAACCCAATGGAAGTTCCCCGGCTTGAAAAAGTCGTGCTCAATATGGGCGTCGGTTCGGCTGTGGGTGATTCAAAAAAGATCAAGATCGCTGTTGATGAGATGACCAAGATTGCCGGCCAGAGACCGGTAATTACCCGGGCCAAAAATTCAATCGCCGGGTTTAAACTGCGCGAAGAAATGGCGATCGGCACCAAAGTCACCTTACGTCAGGCGCGCATGTTCGAGTTTGTCGACCGCCTTGTCACTGTCGCCCTGCCGCGGGTTCGCGATTTTCGCGGCCTCAGTCAAAAGAGTTTTGACGGCAACGGCAATTTTGCCATGGGTATCAAGGAACACATTGTCTTCCCCGAGATCGACTACGACAATGTCGACCAGGTGTGGGGTTTTGACGTGATCGTATGCACAACGGCCAAGACCGATGACGAAGCTCGGGTGCTGCTGACTGGCCTGAATTTTCCATTCAGGCAGTGACGGTGCGGTGGCACGGGCAAAGGAGAATATGAATGGCTAAAAAGAGCGCTGTGGCGCGAGATAAGAAGCGTCGCCGGCTGGTGAAAAATTTCGCCGCCAAACGCCTCCGGCTCAAGGCCGTGGCCAAAGACCTCACGGTTACGGCGGAAGAGCGGTTTCAGGCGCGCCTGAAGCTGGCGGAATTGCCGCGAAATTCTTCGCCAAACCGATGCCGCAACCGGTGCGAACTCACCGGTCGCCCCCGCGGCTTTTACCGAAAGTTGAAAATGTCTCGCGTGGCGCTACGGGAACTCGCTTCGGCGGGTCTTATCCCGGGCATGGTCAAATCGAGCTGGTAGGGAATTTGCGCAAATGACAATGACCGATCCATTGGGCGATATGCTCACTCGTATCCGCAATGCAGCGATGCGAGGCAAGTCCAAAGTAACGACGCCAGCCTCCAAGCTTCGCAAGCGGGTGCTCGATGTACTGCAGGCCGAGGGGTACATCCGCGGCTATGCCGAGGTTGATTACTCGGGCGGTAAATCTGAGTTTGAGGTAGAGCTGAAATACCATGAGGGTTCTCCCGTCATTCAGAAGATTGAACGGGTATCTACCCCGGGCCGGCGGGTATATTCCTCCGTGAGGGATCTACCAAGTTTTTACAACGGTCTTGGCGTGTCGATCCTTTCGACACCCAAGGGCGTCATGTCAGACACCCAGGCGCGCGACCAGAATGTCGGCGGCGAAGTGCTCTGCAAAGTCTTTTAGGAACGAGGGTAGGGTTACGATGTCTCGTATCGGCAAACAGCCTGTTTCGGTCCCCTCAGGGGTCACGGCGAATATTGATGGACAAACCGTTTCGGTTCGGGGGCCCAAGGGCCAGCTTGAAGCCGTATTGGTGGCTGAGGTTATGGCGTCAATGGGCGATGACGGAATTACCATTAAACCCCGCGACGAGACCAAGCGGTCCCGCTCAATGTGGGGCATGCAGCGCACCATAGTCGCCAATATGATAGAAGGGGTTTCGTCAGGTTTTTCCAAATCCCTGGAAATCAATGGTGTTGGCTACCGAGCGCAAGTGCAAGGCCGGGCGCTGCAATTGGCACTGGGTTTCTCCCATAACGTAAAATACGAAGTGCCTGAAGGCATCGACGTCGTGTGCCCAAAACCCACCGAAATCACGATTTCGGGAATCGACAAGCAAAAAGTCGGGCAGGTGGCAGCCGAAATTCGGCGTTATCGTCCGCCCGAGCCCTATAAAGGCAAGGGTGTGAAATACGCCGGTGAATATATTTTCCGTAAAGAAGGCAAGAAGAAGTAAGGCATCGACCATGGCTAGTAAAAATTCAATCACCGCCCGCCGGGTTGCGCGGGTTCGCCGTGCCCTGAAATCAAGGGCCAACGGTCGGCCGCGCCTCAGTGTATTCCGCTCGTCCAAGCACATTCATGTCCAGGTTATCGATGATGGGGCCGGGCGCACTATTGCGGCTGCCTCATCTTTAGAAAAAGATCTCAAGGGCAAACTTAAAACCGGTGCAAATGTGGATGCCGCGGCCGTTGTCGGCAAACTTGTCGCCGAGCGTGCCGTCAAGGCCGGTGTTACCACGGTAATTTTCGATCGCGGCGGGTACATTTATCATGGCCGCGTCAAGGCGCTGGCCGAAGCTGCCCGTGAGGGCGGCCTGAAGTTTTGATGGGACGAGGTTAATATGGCACGCGAATCAAGAGGCCGCGACAATCGTGGCGGCCGCAATGCTCGGGACGACCGCGACAACGAGTTTGTCGACAAATTGGTTCACATCAACCGGGTGGCGAAAGTCGTCAAGGGCGGCCGGAGGTTCGGTTTTGCGGCGCTGGTTGTGGTTGGTGATCAAAAAGGCCGGGTCGGATTTGGTCATGGCAAGGCGCGTGAAGTTCCTGAGGCCATCCGCAAGGCAACTGAAGCTGCCAAGCGCGGTTTGATCCGTGTCCCTTTGCGTGAGGGCCGGACTTTGCATCACGATGTGGCGGGTCGTCATGGCGCCGGCAAGGTCTACTTGCGCGCCGCGCCTCCGGGAACCGGCATTATCGCCGGCGGCCCGATGCGTGCCGTGTTCGAAACCCTTGGGGTCCAGGACGTGGTCGCCAAATCTCTTGGGACCGCCAATCCGTACAACATGGTACGGGCGACTTTTGACGCGCTGGCCAATGAAGAGAGCCCGCGCCAGGTGGCTGCGCGTCGGGGTCTGAAAGTCAGTGACATTATTTCACGCCGCTCCGATGGGGCCGGCGGCACCGAACTTGAAGGTTAAGGGACGAGCTGATGGCTTCCAAATCACCAAACATCAAGGGCGCCACGGTCACGGTCGAGCAGACCGGCAGCCCCTTGCGGCGGCCCGCCGATCAGCGTGCGACCCTGGTCGGGCTAGGTCTGAATAAGATGCACCGACGCCGGACTCTGGAAGATACTCCGGCGGTCCGGGGAATGATCCGCAAAGTCAGTCATCTGGTCACAATTGTTGACAGCGAGTGACTTGGACCCCATTTACCGCCCGGGCGCCGTTTATTTAAGGACGAAGATAATGAGACTCAATGAACTCAGCGACATCGCCGGCGCCCGCCGGCCTCGCAAGAGGATCGGTCGCGGTATCGGCTCAGGCACCGGCAAGACCGGTGGTCGCGGCGTCAAGGGGCAGAAATCGCGTTCTGGCGTGGCAATCAAGGGCTTCGAAGGCGGCCAGATGCCGATCCATCGGCGCATGCCCAAGCGCGGGTTCAACAACATTTTTGCAAAAGCTCTCAATGTTGTGAATCTTGGCCGCGTGCAGACAGCGATCGATGCGGGTAAGCTGGATGCCAAAGCACTGGTGACCGTTGAGGCGCTTGTGGCTGCCAGGGTGGTACGCCGCGTTAAAGACGGTGTACGGCTGCTCGGCAATGGCGAACTTAAAGCCAAGGTCAAATTTGAGATTGCGGGGGCCTCGAAGTCAGCGGTTGCAGCGGTTGAAAAAGCCGGAGGATCGGTGACAATTATCGGCGGCAGCAAGAAAAGCAACGCTGCCGGAGCTAAAAACGTTTCGGAGTAGTTCCCACGTGTAAGTGAGGCAGAAAAATGGCATCAGCGGCTGAACAACTAGCAGCCAATATCAATTTTGGCGCTTTTTCCAAAGCGACTGAGCTCAAGCAACGCATTTTATTTGCGTTGGTGGCGCTGTTGATCTACCGCCTTGGCACCTACATCCCGCTTCCCGGTATTGACTCCGAAGCGCTGGCGGCGATTTTCGCCCAGCAGCAGAGCGGAATAATTGGCCTGTTCAATATGTTCGCCGGTGGGGCGATCGGCCGGATGGCTATTTTTGCCCTCAATATCATGCCCTATATTTCGGCCTCGATCATCATGCAGCTGATGACGTCGGTATCGCCCCATCTGGCGCAACTGAAAAAGGAAGGCGAGCAGGGCCGCAAGCAGATCAATCAGTATACCCGCTACGGTACGGTGATTTTGGCAACGCTTCAGGGGTACGGCATTGCTGTCGGCCTTGAAGGGGCGGGCAATGTGGTTATCGATCCGGGCTGGTATTTCCGCATCACCTCGGTCATCACGCTGGTTGGCGGCACGGTGTTCCTGATGTGGCTCGGCGAGCAGATCACCGCCCGGGGCATCGGCAACGGCATTTCGCTGATCATCTTCGCCGGCATTGTCGCCGAGCTGCCGTCCGCTCTGGTCAACACTCTTGAGCTTGGTCGGCAAGGGGCGCTCTCAACCTGGCTGATCATGGTGTTGCTGGTGATGGCGATTGGCGTGATTGCGTTTATCGTCTTTGTCGAGCGCGCCCAGCGACGGGTCATTATCCAATATCCCAAACGCCAGCAGGGCAACAAGATGTTTGGTGGCGACAGCTCGCATTTGCCACTTAAACTAAACACCGCCGGGGTCATTCCGCCGATTTTCGCCTCGTCGCTGCTTCTGCTGCCAATAACTTTCGCCAATTTTTCCACCGGGCAGGGGGGCGAGTTGATGACGACGATCACGGCCCTTCTGGGTCGCGGGCAGCCGCTTTATCTCCTGCTTTACGCCAGTGGTATCGCGTTTTTCGCATTTTTCTATACCGCGATTGTCTTCAATCCGGCTGAAACCGCCGACAACTTGAAAAAGTATGGCGGTTTTGTGCCCGGTATCCGGCCCGGAGAACGAACGGCGCAGTACCTTGACTACGTCTTGACGCGGGTCACGGTGGCCGGGGCGATTTACCTTGTGGCGGTCTGTATATTGCCCGAGATATTAATCTCCTATGCCGCTGTGCCATTTTATTTCGGCGGCACGTCGCTGCTTATTGTCGTCAGTGTCACCATGGACACCGTATCGCAGGTCCAGAGCCATCTTCTTGCCCACCAATATGAAGGGTTGGTCAAAAAGTCCAAACTTCGCGGTCGACGACGATGATTCTGATTCTCCTTGGTCCTCCCGGAGCCGGCAAGGGCACCCAGGCCGAAAGGCTGATGGAAGCTCATGGCCTGATCCAACTTTCGACCGGTGACATGTTGCGCGCCGCGTTCAAGGCGGGCACCGAGGTCGGGATCCGCGCCAAGGCCATTATGGATCGCGGCGACCTGGTTCCCGACGAGGTGATGATCGAAATCATTTCTGACCGAATTGCCGAGCCTGATTGCGCTACAGGGGTTATTCTGGACGGTTTTCCGCGGACCCTGGCCCAGGCCGATGCCTTGGGCGATCTGCTGGCGTCGCAGGGGCGGCAGCTTGACGCGGTTATTGAGATCAAGGTTGACGACGCCATTCTGATCGAACGGATCGAGGGACGTGCGGCACAGACGAAAGGCGGCGCGCGTGGTGACGACAATGCCGAGGCACTGAAAACCAGGCTCGCGGTCTACCACAAACAGACGGCGCCGCTGATCGATTATTATGCTTCGCGCGGCACCTTGAAATCGGTTGATGGCATGGCGGGCATCGATGATGTGGCGTTGCAGATTGAAACCATTGTCAGCGTTCTTGGACAACGTTGATTGATTTGGCAAATATACACAAGAAGGATTGACGAATACGCCGCTTTTCCGCTACAAGCCGCGTAATCCGATGTGTTCCCGTGATGGGCCGTTCGGCGACCTTGTTAAAGGCGCCGGGGACGGCCTTTTCGCGTGATTTAAGTGTGAAACCGAGTGAAGTCCGGGAGCTGGTTTATGACCGAACCCCACATTTCGGTCCGATGTTAGGAGAACGCTAAGTGGCCCGCATTGCAGGTGTCAACATACCAACCAACAAACGCGTGCAGATCGCGCTGACGTCGATCTATGGGATCGGACCGAAAGCTGCGAAGGAGATTTGCGAGGTGGTCAGCATCCCGGCACCCAAGCGCGTGAACGAACTTAGCGACGCGGAGGTTATTAAGATCCGCGAGGCGATTGACCGGGGTTATATGGTCGAGGGTGATCTTCGCCGAGATGTGTCGATGAATATCAAGCGCCTGATGGACCTTGGTTGCTACAGGGGGATTCGTCATCGGCGCGGGCTTCCCGTTCGTGGGCAGCGGACCCATACCAACGCGCGAACCCGAAAAGGTCCGGCCAGAGCGATTGCCGGCAAAAGAAAATAGGCCGTAAGGCACTTACCGAATCCAGGGAGCCTTCATGGCCAAAGACAAATCACGCGTTCGTCGCAAAGAACGTAAAAATATCTCATCTGGCGTGGCCCATGTGAATGCCACGTTCAACAATACCATGATCACCATCACCGATGCTCAGGGCAATGCGATTTCCTGGGCGTCGGCGGGAACCATGGGGTTCAAGGGCTCGCGCAAATCGACACCTTACGCGGCGCAGGTCGCAGCCGAACTTGCCGGGAAAAAGGCCCAGGAACATGGCATGCAGACTTTGGAGGTTCAGGTCAAAGGACCGGGATCGGGTCGCGAATCGGCCCTGCGAGCGCTGCAGGCTGCTGGTTTCACCATCACTTCCATTCGCGATGTGACGCCAATTCCGCACAATGGCTGCCGGCCGCCAAAACGCCGGCGCGTTTAATAAGCGTAAGTGTTGAGTATAGGTTGAACGTGGCTGGGGTTCAGGCGTTCGGGAAATTTAAGCCAGCTGCCCATGGCGCGGCTTAAGCATTGAAAGGTCCAACAGTGATCGAGAAGAATTGGCAGGAGCTGATCAAACCCAACAAGCTGTTGGTGAAGCCGGGACACGATCCGGCAACGACCGCCACACTGACAGCTGAACCGCTGGAGCGCGGTTTCGGCCTGACGCTGGGGAATGCGCTGCGCCGCGTGCTTCTGTCGTCATTGCAGGGCGCGGCGGTAACATCGGTGCAGATCGACGGTGTATTGCACGAGTTTTCGTCAATTTCCGGTGTTCGCGAGGATGTAACCGATATCGTCCTCAACATCAAGGATATCGCCTTGCGCCTGCAGACCGAGACGACCAAGCGGTTGATATTGCGCAAACAGGGGCCCGGGGTGGTCACTGCCGGCGATATTGAAACCACAAGTGACATCGAGATCCTAAATCCCGGCCTGGTCCTGTGCACCCTGGATGACGATGCGGAAATCCGTATGGAATTCACCGTCAGCACCGGCAAGGGCTATGTTGCCGCGGACCGCAACCGGCCTGAGGACGCGCCCATCGGCCTTATTCCGATCGACAGCCTTTATAGCCCGGTACGAAAAGTTTCCTACAAGGTCGCCAATACCCGTGAGGGTCAGGTGCTCGACTATGACAAACTGTCCGTCGATATCGAAACCGATGGCTCAATGACACCTGAAGATGCGGTCGCTTATGCGGCGCGTATTCTGCAGGATCAGCTGCAGGTCTTTGTCAACTTCGAAGAGCCCAAGCCCGAGGCCGTCGAAGAGCGGGCACCGGAACTGGCGTTCAACCCGGCGCTTTTGAAAAAAGTTGACGAGCTGGAGCTTTCAGTGCGTTCGGCCAATTGCCTGAAGAATGATAATATCGTTTATATAGGCGATCTTATTCAGAAATCCGAAGGCGAAATGTTAAGGACGCCGAATTTCGGCCGCAAGTCGCTCAACGAAATCAAGGAAGTGCTGGCGCAGATGGGCCTTCACCTCGGCATGGAGGTCAACAACTGGCCGCCTGAGGATATCGAAGGTCTGGCCAAGCGATTCGAAGAACACTATTGACGTTAAAAAGGGCCGCACAAATCGGGCCGTAGGGAGAGTTCCATATGCGACATGGGAAATCAGGGCGTAAGCTCAATCGGACGGCCAGCCACCGCAAGGCCATGTTCGGCAATATGGCGGTAGCGCTGATCAAACACGAGCAGATCGTCACGACCCTGCCCAAGGCCAAGGAGCTTAAGCCGGTGGTCGACAAACTGGTGACGCTAGGCAAACGCGGCGGCCTTCATGCAAGGCGTCAGGCGCTCTCAAAGCTCCATGGCGATACAGGTGTTGTCAACAAGCTCTTCGATACGATTGGTCCGCGCTATAAATCCCGTGATGGCGGGTATACGCGGGTGATGAAAGCGGGTTTTCGCTATGGCGACAGTGCCCCAATGGCGGTAATTGAGCTGGTGGACCGCGACGAAGACGCCAAGGGCCTTGATTCAGGGCCGGACCAGGACGCCGATCCCGGCGAAGCTGTGGCCGAGACCGCGAGCTGAGCCAACCGAACCGGTTGCAAAGATATATGGGCGGCCCCTGGGGCCGCCCTTTTCAGTTTGGGAAATTGCGCCTATATCACTGAATTGGCATTCGGCCAAGGGTGCAAGCCATGAACCACCGAAATTTCAGCGCTAGGTCTCCGGCGGCGCCGTTGCGCGCCATATCAATGGTGGCAGCGCTGGGTTTGCTCGCAACCGGGCTGATCATGGTCCTTTGGATCGGTCCAAGCCGATCCCAGACCGTAGCGCAGGTTCCCCAAAGCGTCGGCGAAATCAAGTTGAGCTTTGCGCCGGTCGTGCGCCGCGCGGCACCGGCGGTTATTAATGTCTTCTCCAAGCAGACCGTGCGCACGCGCTCCCGGTCGCCGGTATTCAGCGACCCGTTTTTCCGCCGGTTTTTTGGCCAGGATTTCGGTGTACCGCGCGAACGGGTGAGCAGCTCCCTTGGCTCCGGCGCCATAGTCAGCCCCGAAGGCATTTTCATCACCAACAATCACGTCATCAAGGATGGCAGTGAAATTCGCGTGGTGCTGGCGGACAAGCGCGAATTTGAAGCCGAGGTTCTGGCCACCGATGCGCGCACTGACCTTGCGGTGCTCAGGATCAAAAGCGACGGCGAGATTTTTCCGTTTCTTGAGTTCGCCAATTCCGATGAGGTCGAAATCGGCGATCTGGTTCTGGCGGTGGGAAATCCCTTCGGCATCGGCCAGACGGTGACCAGCGGTATCGTGTCGGCCCTGGCGCGGACGCAAGTCGGTGTTGCCGACTACCGGTTTTTCATTCAGACCGATGCGGCGATAAATCCGGGAAATTCCGGCGGCCCGCTGATTGATCTGAATGGCCGGGTCATCGGCATCAATACCGCGATCTATTCGCGTTCCGGCGGCAGCAACGGCATTGGTTTTGCCATCCCGTCGAATATGGCGAAAATTTTCACCGAAACGGCGGTTTCAGGAAAGCGGCTGCGCCGCCCCTGGCTCGGCGCACGGTTTCAGGCCCTGACCGCCGATATAGCCGCAAGTCTGGGGCTGGACCGGCCTGCGGGGGCGTTGGTCACCCAAGCTGCTGCGGGCGGCCCGCTGGAGCGCGCTGGCATGCGAGCTGGCGATGTGATCGTGGCGGTGGACAAGTTCACCGTCGATGATCCGCAAGGGCTGGATTATCGCCTGACAACCATTGGTATTGGCGCAGAGGTCACCATTAACTTCCAACGCGGCCGAAAACGACGGACTACCCGGTTGGCCCTGGTACCGGCGCCGGAAAACCCACCACGCGATCAGACCACGCTGGCCGGGCCAGGCAGCATCGCCGGCGCGCAGGTCGCAAATCTTTCCCCCGCGGTGGCCGAGGAATACGATCTGGATATGAATTTGGATGTTCCCGCCGTAATTGTTACCGGATTGAGCAGACGCAGTCCGGCGGAACGGGTTGGACTGGAAGTTGGCGATGTCGTCTTGGGCATAGACGGTCGCCGGACACCCTCGGTGAAACAACTTGAAGCGGAACTGACGCAGACCGGGCCGGTTTTCGAACTTGCCATCCGCCGGGGCTCAAGGGTCATTACCACCCGGCTGCGAAGATGAATGCCGGACCATGAGTAATTTATTCGAAGCTGCCGGTATGCAGGAGGATGCGCCGCATCCTCTGGCCGACCGCTTGCGGCCCAAGAATCTGGGAGAGGTGGTTGGTCAGGACAAAACCGTCGGGCCGGACGGGGTGCTGACACGAATGCTTGGCTCAGGTAATCTGGCCTCGCTGATTTTCTGGGGCCCGCCGGGCACTGGCAAGACCACCATAGCCCGTCTCCTGGCCGATGAGACCGGTTTGCATTTTGAACAGATGTCGGCGATTTTTTCCGGCGTCGCCGATCTCAAGAAGGCCTTTGAGGCGGCGCGCGCGCGTCGCCAGGAAGGGCGCGGCACGCTGCTTTTTATCGACGAAATCCATCGCTTCAACAAAGCCCAGCAGGACAGTTTTTTGCCGGTAATGGAGGATGGCACCATAACCCTGGTTGGCGCTACAACCGAGAATCCCAGCTTTGAGCTTAATGGCGCGCTTTTGTCCCGTGCCCATGTGCTGGTGCTTGACCGGTTGGATGACGATGCCATCGGGGCACTTCTTGTCCGGGCGGAAAATGATATCGGGCGCAAACTTGCCGTGGACAAGGAGGCGCGAAACGCCCTGATCGCCATGGCCGATGGTGACGGACGCCATGCGCTCAATCTGGCCGAATCCCTGTTCGATGTGGTGAGCGAGGGGCAGGCACCACTTACCCGCGAGGCGCTTGCAACAGTGCTGCGACAGCGGGCGCCGCATTACGACAAGTCTGGTGAGGGGCACTACAATCTGATTTCGGCCCTGCACAAATCCATTCGCGGTTCCGATCCCGACGCCTCGCTTTACTGGTTGGCCCGCATGCTGACCGGCGGCGAGGATCCGCTTTATATCGCCCGGCGTCTCATTCGCATGGCGGGGGAGGATATCGGCCTCGCCGATCCGCAAGCCATTGTTCAGGCGATCGCCGCCCGCGATGTCTATGAAACGCTCGGCAGCCCCGAGGGCGAGCTCGCCATTTCCCAAGCCGTGATCTACATGGCGACGGCGCCCAAATCCAACGCGACCTATGTGGCATTCAAGGCGGCAATGGCGGCGGCCAAGGAAACCGGATCGCTGGCGCCGCCGGCCCATATTCTCAATGCGCCGACCAAATTGATGAAATCCCTTGGTTATGGCGAGGGTTACGAATACGACCATGACAGCGACCATGCCTTTTCGGGTCAGGACTATTTTCCCGATGCGGTTGGCCGAATGCAATTTTATGATCCGCCGGCGCGTGGCTTTGAGCGCGATATCCGCAAGCGGCTCGACTACTGGGCGCGGCTAAGGGCCGAACGGGTGCCCACGGAGACTGAATGATGAACGGAATTCTGCTGATCGCCCTGGGTGGCGCCATTGGCGCCACTGGCCGCCATCTGGTGGGGGTCGCAACGCTCAGGGCATTTGGTCCCGGTTTTCCCTGGGGCACGTTGACGGTCAATATCCTTGGCTCGTTCCTCATGGGCGTGCTGATCGAAATTCTGGCGTTGAAGTTTAATGCCTCCAACGAGTTGCGCTTGTTCCTTGCGACCGGAATCTTAGGCGGCTTCACGACGTTTTCCGCTTTCAGCCTTGATATGGCGCTGATGATCGAGCGCAAACAGATGTTGGTCGCGGGCGCCTATGCCGGGGTCTCGGTCGGGTTGTCCGTCGCGGCGCTTTTTGCCGGGCTGGCCGTTGCCAGGGCGTTGGCATGAGCGGGGTAACCCATGCAAAAGTGGTGAGGGACGAGGCGGGGATGCGGCTCGATCGCTGGTTCAAGTCGCATTTTCCCGGCCTTGCTTTTGGCCATCTGCAAAAACTCCTGCGTAAAGGTCACATTAGGGTGGACGGCAAGCGCGCCAAATCCGACACCCGCCTCGATACCGGTCAGGAAGTCCGTATACCCCCCCTTGGCACCGAGACCGGTGACCGGCCCGCCGGGCCGAAATCCGACCTGCCGCCCGCTGATGAAGCCTTCATCCGCTCGCTGGTCATCCACAAGGACGATGCGGTGATCGCCATCAACAAGCCCCCCGGGCTGGCGGTGCAGGGGGGACCGGGGATCGATACCCATGTCGACGGGCTCCTTGACGGGTTACGGTACCGCGCCGACCAGCGCCCTCGTCTGGTACACCGGCTCGATCGGGAGACCGGCGGCGTTCTGCTCATTGCCCGGACGCGGGCTGCCGCGGCGGCTTTGGGCAAATCGCTGAAAAAGCGCTCGGCGCGCAAGAGCTATTGGGCGCTGGTTCACGGGGTTCCCCGCCCAGCCGAGGGGCGCATATCGACCTATCTGAAACCCCAGCCGGGCCAGTATGAAGGCCGGATGATGCGGGCGCGCCACGGCGATACTGACGCTCAGCACGCGGAGAGCCTTTACCGGGTGGTGGAGCAGGTGGGCTCGAAATTCTCCTGGGTGGCGCTCTCCCCGGTCACCGGGCGCAAACATCAGCTGCGAGTGCATATGTCCGGCCTCGGCCACCCCATTATCGGTGATCCGCTTTATTTCGATGTGCAGAACTGGGAACAGCCCGGCGGGATCGAAAACCGCCTTCACCTGCATGCCCGTGCCATCTCCATCCCCCATCCCGATGGCGGGCGGCTCGAGGTTATGGCCGATCTGGGCCCGCGCATGGCGAATACCTGGACGCTGTTCGATTTTGATGCCCGACGCGACGATGCCAGTGTTATCGAGCTTGAGGAGCGCAGGCGGTGAAGCTGATCATTTTCGATTGCGATGGCACTATTGTTGATTCAGCCGCGGCAATTGTCGCCACCATGGAGCGCGCTTTCGAAATAAACAATCTGACGCCGCCAAGCCCCGATGCGGTTCGCAACGCTATCGGCCTGTCCCTTGAAACCTGCCTGGCCAGTCTGGTCGATGATCGGGGGGCCGTGCCGGCTCTGGCCCAGGCCTATCGCGAGGAATTTGCCGCCAGCGGCAAGGCTCAGGCCCATGACCTTTTTCCCGGCGCCCTGGCCCTTATCATGGAGCTTGTTGCCCGCACCGATATGGTGCTTGGGATCGCCACGGGAAAATCCCGCCGGGGCTTGGACGCCGTTCTGGATCATCACGACCTTGATGCCCACTTTGTTACCACCAAAACGGCGGATGACGCCCCCTCAAAACCCCATCCCGGCATGGCGCTGGCGTGCATGGACGAGGCCGGCGCGAGCCCCGCCGATACCCTGGTTATCGGTGATACAACCTATGACATCGAAATGGCGCGGAATGCCGGCGCCGGCGCCATTGGGGTGTGCTGGGGCAGTCATGACGCAACGACGCTTCTGACCTCAGGCGCTCATTCGGTGGTTTATGATTTTCCCCGTTTGCTGCCGGCCATCGATGGCTATTTCTCCGGGGCGAAGGGAGCATGAGAGCGGCAGGTTCGGAAACAATCCAAACCGCCAAAAGGTTCTACCGCGACGTTACAGTTGTTTCCCAAGACGCTGGATTTGCGATCAATCTTGACAAAAACACCCTGAAAACTCCGGGGCGGGCGGCTTTCATTGTCAGTGCCAAGGCTCTGGCTGGGGCCGTGGCCGAAGAATGGCGCGGGCAGGGCGCGCGCATTGATCCGGCCACCATGCCGCTGACGGCGTTGCTCAATACCGCCATTGACCAGGTGCCGCAAAATACCGACGCGGTCCGTGATGATATCGTCAAATTTGCCGCCAGCGATCTTGTCTGTTACCGGGCGGAGGCGCCGGCCGGCCTGGTTCAGCAGCAGAATATCCATTGGGACCCGGTTCTTGCCTGGAGCGAAATCGAGCTGGACGCGCGGTTTGTTCGGGCCGGCGGTATCATGCCGGTGGAACAATCGCAGCTCTGCCTTGACCGGATTGGCGAGGCGCTGGCGGCGGCCGGGCCGTTCGCTCTCGCCGCAACCCATATGGTGACTTCGCTTACCGGCTCGGCGCTTCTGGCGCTTGCCCTGGCCCGTGGGCAGATGGACGCCGAGACCGTCTGGCGCGCTGCCCATGTCGACGAAGACTGGCAGATTGATAACTGGGGTGAAGATGACGAAGCCCGGGTGCGCCGGGCCAGCCGCCGGCTTGTCTATGACGCAGCATCTCTGGTGCTGGAACACAGTCCGCCGTGATGCCTTCAATTGCTCTTACCCCTTGACCCTGCGGGCTGTTGCCTTGATCAATATCTGCTAGCCAAGGGAGCGACATGAAAGATGTAATCGAACAGCTGGAAGCCCGCCGCGAGAAAGCCCGCCAGGGCGGTGGCGCGCGACGTGTCGCCGCGCAGCACAAGCGCGGCAAACTGACGGCACGTGAACGCATTGATCTGTTGCTGGACGAAGGTTCGTTCGAGGAATTTGACACCTTCGTCGAACATCGCTGCACTGATTTTGGCATGGAAAAAACCAAAATCCCCGGCGACGGCGTGGTGACCGGCTGGGGCACGGTAAATGGCCGGGTGGTTTATATATTCGCCAAGGATTTTACCGTATTCGGCGGCTCGCTCTCTGAAACCCATGCCGCTAAAATCACTAAAATCCAGGACATGGCTCTGAAAACCCGTGCGCCGATCATCGGAATATTCGATGCCGGAGGCGCGCGGATCCAGGAAGGTGTTGCGGCCCTGGGCGGTTACGGCGAGGTCTTCTGGCGCAATGTCATGGCCAGCGGGGTTATCCCGCAGATTTCGTTGATCATGGGGCCGTGTGCTGGGGGCGATGTCTATTCGCCGGCGATGACAGATTTTATTTTCATGGTGCGCGATACCTCCTACATGTTCGTCACCGGCCCCGATGTGGTCAAGAC
>QILX01000032.1 GCA_003232175.1 Hyphomicrobiales bacterium
AGGAAGAAGAGGCTGCTGCACCGGAAAAGCCGGCGGAACCGCCCAAGCAGGAAATTCTCCTGGCGGAAATCCGCGATCTGCTGAAAAAATAGCGCCGGAACCTGCCTGAAACAATTTCAGGAAAAGTTCCGATGGTTGTCCGTCCGGAGTTTGCGCAAAAAAATGAAACTTAAAGCGTTTCATGTTTGGACGGTGCCGGTGCCACCAAAATCGCCGACCCGTCGCGGCGCGGGTCGGCGACAGCGCTGATTTCGCCATTTTGAGCTCGCGCGACAGCATGCACGCCACCAAAAAACATGTCCGGTTCAGCCCAGGCCCGGTGGTCGGGAAACGCTGCGACGAGCAAGGCCCGCTCGGCGGCGCGTAATGATCCTCGAAATCCAGGTGGGTGCCTTCCACATGCAGGCGCGGGCCGATGACCGAAGCTTCAAGGTCCCGGCCTTGAGCAATGCGGGCAGCAACAATGGCAACCGCGCTGCGAATGCGGTTCGAACCCCCTGAGCCAAGTGCCACGATGCGCCGGCCCCGGGACATGATTGTTGGCGCCATCATGGAGGAAAGCCGGGTATCGGGTTGCCAGTTGCCTACGCCGCCGGGGTTGATATCGTCCTCGCCCAGCATGTTGTTCATCAGGAAACCACCGATCATATGGCCATTGCCCTCGCCATTGGAGACGGTGGCCGCCGCGGCGTTGCCATCACCGTCAATGACGCTGATATGGGTAGTGCCACGCCGGGATGCCCGATGCTCCTGAGGCGGGTTCAAGGGCGCGGCAAGGTCTTCTTTGCAAATGCGCGTGGCGATATTGAACGGGTCCAGGTCGCGAATGGCCGCCACCTCCGCCAGGGCCCGGCCCAGGTTTTCGATCGAAGGGACGCCGCCAGCCCCGGCATGGCGGGCGGCAAGGTGCAAGGTCAGGCCGACCAGGGCTCCACCGGCCGCCGGGGGCGGATTGAGTGCCACGTCCCAGCCCCGGTAATCAGCCGACAGGGCCGGGCGGCGTTCAACTTTATAGTTGGCAAAATCCGCCCCGGACAGGTGGCCCACTAGAGCTGGATCGCACATGGCGGCGGCAACCGGACCGTGGGTGAACAGCCGCAGACCCTCCCGGGCCAGGTGTTCAAAAGTCTCGGCGAGCGCACGATTTGTCAGCCGCTTGCCCGGAGGCGGAAAGACGCCCTGGGGCGCAAAATGATCCGCCGTCTTTGGTTCAGCCAGCAAGATGGGCGAAACCAGCCCCGCCACATGGGCCTGAAAAGCGGTAAGCTTGACCCCGGTGCGTGCGGCCGCAATGGCCGGGGCGAGCAATCGCGTCATGGGAAACTGGCCCAGGCGTTCGTGCACCGCATAGAGCCCAGGTACAAATCCGGGTACCGCCGCCGCCCCGGCCCCGATGTGAAAATCCTGGGTGGCGGGGCCAAAATCAACGGTGACGGCACGAAATTCAGCGTCCCGGCGGCGCCGACGCGGCGTTTGGGCGAAAAAATCGATAAGCTCGGCGCTCCCGGCTCTGCGCACCATGAAAAAACCGCCCCCCGCCGGCGACGCCAGGACAGGTTCGGCGACACAAGCCATCCACAGGCCGGCAATGGCGGCGTCAAAAGCGTTGCCACCTTCGGCAAGAACCCCTGCGGCGGCTTCAGCTGTGGCCGTGTGCCCGGCGGAAACGGCGCCATGCCGGCGCGAGGCGCCGGGTTGAGCCGGACTGATGCTGGTATTGGTCACTTAGGGTTACGGGCGAGATCGACAAGCCTTTCAAGGACAACCTCCGCCGTGGTTGCCGGGGCGGGGAATTGAAGGCGTAAAGTCACGCCATCGCACTCAAGATCGGCGCCTTCAATGTCGACCCCGCAGATGCGCCATGATTTAGCCGGAGGCACCGGGTTGTCCGAAGCGCAGGCCGCAATGATGTCGCCATGGTCGGCATTGAGCCGGTCGATCAGTTCAGCCTCGACTTCGCCAAGGTCGGACGGGACGAGAAATAATTCCGAATTGAACCGGCGAATGCGCCCGAAACCGGCGACGTAGTGGACCCGGTCAATATCGATCACATAAAAACCGAAATCGCCAAAGCTGGTATAAAATGCGTGCCGGTGACGGGCCATGAAACGCCGGGCGATATTTTGATCCTCAACTTCACGGGCCCGGCCGGACACTGCCACCCGTCCGCCTTCCAGGGGGTCGCCGTTTTTCGGCGTTCCGTTAAAGAGCAGCGACACCCGATTGTCCGTTGCAACATTGGCGTGGTGCAGCGCCAAAGATGACATTGTCATGACCGGCGCGCCCGATGGTAAGGTTGCCACATTCACCAACGAAGCGTAGGGTGCCCCCGATGAGGCCTCAAGAGTCGCAAGGGACGCTGTGTTCGCGTCCCGTACAATAAAACGGGCGGCACCAACGCTGACGGGTTCCGTTTCGGATGCGAATTGATTGGAATTGATGGCCATTTCGTTAACCTACACTCAATTTTGGCTATTTACCCGTTGCCCGAGACATGGGCAAATCAAGGTCGGAATGACGTGCCACATTTTGCCCATGATCAGCGCCTAGTTGGAGTAAGGGGCGATAATGATCCAGAGAACCCAGATGGCAACCATAGCTTTAGTAGACGACGACCGGAACATACTGGCATCGGTGAGCATAGCACTGGAAGCTGAAGGATATCGCATCCAGACCTATACCGATGGCGCATCGGCCTTGTCTGGCCTGGTGGATGCACCGCCGGACATTGCCATACTCGACATAAAAATGCCGCGCATGGACGGCATGGAACTGCTTCGGCGTTTGCGGCAGAGTTCCGACGTTCCGGTCATTTTCCTGACCTCGAAAGACGAAGAAATCGATGAATTGTTCGGCCTCAAAATGGGTGCCGACGATTTTATCCGGAAACCGTTTTCGCAGCGATTGCTGGTCGAAAGGGTCAAGGCCGTCCTGAGGCGCTCGGCGAGCCGCGAACCCCAGGCCAACGGCGCCAGCGAAGGCGTGGTTCTGGAACGCGGCAAACTGATGATGGACCCTGAACGTCACTCATGCACCTGGAAGGGGCAGGATGTTATACTCACGGTCACGGAATTTCTGATACTTCAGTCGCTGGCCTTGCGGCCCGGCGTGGTGAAAAGCCGCGATGCATTGATGGACGCAGCCTATGACGATCAGGTCTATGTCGATGACCGGACGATCGACAGCCATATCAAGCGCCTTCGCAAAAAATTCAAAGCCGTCGACAATGCCTTCGACGTTATTGAGACCCTTTATGGCGTGGGGTATCGGTTCAAGGAATGTTAGGGTAGGATTTGCATCGGCTGGACCAGAGCGCATCCATCATCCCTGCCGACGGCTGTGCTGATTTTGATTGTTGCGGTTACAGTCGACTTGAAACGAAAATCCCGGTTCGGCAATGAACGAGCGCCGGGCTGCAATTTCGCCCTAGAGGGTTTCTAAATGGCAGTCGAGACCGACGAGGGGCTTGATTTCCGTGCCGACACCAAGAGCAAAACCGGTCGTCCGCCGGTCCGCTCTCGGTTGAACCCTTTTTTCCTGACCCGCAACTGGCTGTCTTCCCTCACCCGCCGTATCGCGGTTTTCAATCTAGTTGCCCTGGTTGTTCTGGTCTCGGGGATTTTATTTCTCAACCAGTTTCGCGCCGGGCTGATCGATGCGCGGGTACAGAGCCTCCTGACCCAGGGCGAAATTATCGCCGGCGCCATCGCCGCCTCCGCCACCCTGGATACCGATGCTGTCACCATTGACCCGGACCGCCTGCTTGATCTTCAAGAAAATGAAAACAATTCGCAACTGGATGAGCCGGTAAGCAGCATCAATTTTCCGATAAACCCCGAACGCGCGGCGCCAATTTTATGGCAACTTGTCTCGCCGACGCAGACGCGGGCTCTGCTATTCGATCTTGAAGGAAGTCTGGTGGTCGACTCACAGACGCTTTTTGGCGGCGGGCAGATTACAAATTTTGAGCTCAAACCACTGGGGCAGCCCACCGGAGGCTGGACAGTGACGGGCCTGTGGCGCCAGGCCGTTTCGTGGATACGCCGGGGCGAATTGCCCGAACAATCGCAATTGCCGCTGGATGACGGTAGACGCTATCCCGAGGTTGTCGCCGCCCTGGGGGGCACGCCGGTGTCTTTTGTCCGCGTTAACGACCTTGGCGAGTTGATCGTTATCGTCGCCGTACCGGTGCAGCGCTTTCGCGCCGTTCTCGGCGCTCTGGTTCTATCGACCCAAGGGGGGGATATCGACGCAATTGTCACGGCGGAGCGCTGGGCCATTTTTCGCGTATTTCTGGTTGCGGCGGCGGTTACGGTGCTGCTCTCCATACTCATCGCCGGAACCATTGTCGAACCCATGCGACGGCTGGCGGCGGCGGCGGAACGCGTGCGCAACGGCGTGCGGGCTCGTGAGGAAATTCCTGATTTCACATCCCGTGGCGACGAAATCGGCCACCTATCGGGTTCCTTGCGCGATATGACCAGGGCGCTTTACGACCGCATCGAAGCTATTGAGAGTTTTGCCGCCGATGTCGCCCATGAATTGAAAAACCCGCTTACTTCGCTGCGCAGTGCCACCGAAACCCTGCCATTGGCCAAAACCCCGGAGGCGCAATCCCGTCTGGTGCAAATCATTCAGGACGATGTCATGCGGCTGGACCGGCTGATCAGCGATATTTCCGCTGCATCGCGCCTTGACGCAGAACTGGCCCGGGAGGAAATGGAGCCGGTGGATATCTCTTCACTGCTGGTTACGGTGGTTTCCGTGGCCAACGACGTCGCCCGCACCGGCCTTCCGGTGATAAAGCTGGAACTGCTCGACCCTCAGGGCCTGGGATTTACCGTTCTTGGTCAGGATTCCCGTCTTGGCCAGGTGATCAACAACCTGATCGACAATGCCCGTTCCTTTGCGCCGGCGGACAGCACTGTGGTGATAACCGGCGAACGGCGGAGCAAACAAATCGAAATCCACATTGAAGACAGCGGTCCGGGAATATCCCACGGCGACCTTGAACGAATTTTCGAGCGATTTTATACCGACCGGCCCGGCGACGTGGCTTTTGGGCTGAATTCCGGACTTGGCCTGTCCATTTCCAAGCAGATCGTTTCAGCCCACGGCGGCACGATACATGCCGAAAATATTTTCAGCGCCAGCGCCGCGACCGACCCCGGAGCCGGCGCGCGCGGGGCGCGATTTGTCGTCAGCCTTCCCGCCGGCTCCGAGTGAAGCCAGCCCAGGCCGGCGGCTGATATTGCCAGGTGGTCGGCGCTAGCCCAGAGAGATTTTTCTTTGTTTAGGTATGTCTCACGCCATCCCGCTCCCCCACCCGGCCACCCCATAGATTGTATCCTGGGGGTGGCCGGGTGGGGGAGCGGGATGGCGTGAGACTTTCTTTCTTAATCAACAAAAAGACTCTTCGAGCCAGCCCAGTAGACTCTAAAAATGCTCTAGGTTTGCCGGTGGACAATTGCCAAGGGCTGGAGCAACATGCGCACCGGCGTATCGGCGATTATTTTGGGGAAGTTGAATGATAGGTCTTGTGTTGGTTACACATGGCCAGCTGGCGCAGGAGTTTCGCGCCGCCATGGAACATGTCGTCGGGCCGCAAGACGCCGTTGAAACCATATCCATCGGCCCTGATGACGACATGGAACAGCGGCGGCAGGATATTCTCGCAGCGGTGAAAAAAGTCGATACCGGCGATGGGGTTGTCCTGCTCACCGATATGTTCGGCGGCACACCGTCAAACCTGGCGATTTCGGTCATGGATCAGGCAAAAGTCGAAGTCGTTGCCGGAGTGAACCTGCCCATGCTGATCAAATTGGCCAGCGTGCGCAATGACATGGCGCTCGAACGGGCCATAACCGAAGCTCAGGAGGCCGGGCGCAAATACATTTCGGTCGCCAGTGAGGTTCTTGCCGGTCGCGAGTAAATACGTGTCCGGTGACAGCGAGACCGAACGCGCCGTCGTGATCATTTGCAACGAACGCGGACTTCATGCCCGCGCCTCGGCGAAATTCGTCAAAACCGCCGTAGGCTTTCAATCCGCCATATCCGTCACCATGGACGGCGAAACCGTCGAAGGACACTCAATCCTGGACCTCATGATGCTGGCAGCTGGGCCGGGCACCAAAATAGAAATCACTGCCAGCGGCCCGGACGCTCGCCAAGCCCTGGCGCAGCTCATAGCCCTGGTCGAATGCGGATTCGACGAAATTGGGGAGTAGCATATTCCACTTATTGGGCGGCTCCGAAAAACATAAAGATATCTTTATATAGTTATTGCACCCCGGCTTGGTGATCGTTAAACCATACCCAGACGAATTCAGATTTTCGTCGCCCGATTCCATCGTCCACAGGCCACAGCAGACCAAAGAGAACAATCATGAGCGCAGTCCAAGACTATAAAGTTGCAGATATGTCCCTGGCAGAATGGGGGCGCAAGGAAATCCGTATCGCTGAAACCGAAATGCCCGGGCTGATGGCTCTGCGCGAGGAGTATGGAGCCGGCCAGCCGCTGAAAGGCGCCCGCATTGTCGGCTGTCTGCATATGACCATTCAGACCGCCGTGCTTATTGAAACCCTGACTGCCCTTGGGGCCGAAATCCGCTGGTCGTCCTGCAATATTTTCTCGACCCAGGACCATGCCGCCGCCGCAATCGCGGTTACCGGCGTGCCGGTTTTTGCCTGGAAGGGAGAATCGGATGAAGAATTCTGGTGGTGCATCGACCAGACCATCGAGGGACCGGACGGCTGGACGCCAAACCTGGTGCTTGATGATGGCGGCGATCTGACCCTGGTCCTGCACGAAAAACATGCTGGTATGTTCACCGACATCAAGGGGATATCCGAAGAAACCACCACCGGTGTGCTTCGTCTTTACGAAATGGAGAAAGCCGGAACCCTGGCGACGCCGGCGATTAACGTCAACGACTCGGTGACTAAATCGAAATTTGACAATCTTTATGGCTGTCGCGAAAGCCTGGTCGACGGCATCAAGCGGGCCACCGATGTGATGCTGGCCGGCAAGTTGGCGGTGGTGTGCGGTTATGGCGATGTCGGCAAGGGCTGCGCGGAATCCTTACGTGTTCAAGGCGCCCGAGTGGTGGTGACCGAAGTTGATCCGATCTGCGCCCTGCAGGCGGCGATGGAGGGTTATGAAGTCAAGACTCTCGATCAGGTCGCCGCACAGGCCGATATCTTTGTGACCGCCACCGGCAACAAGGACATCATCACTTTAGATCATATGCGCGATATGAAAGACCGGGCGATCGTGTGCAATATCGGCCATTTCGACAGCGAAATTCAGATCGCCGCGTTGCGGAATTACAAGTGGGAAAACGTCAAGCCCCAGGTCGACGAGGTTGTTTTCCCCGACGGCAAGCGATTAATCGTTCTGGCCGAGGGCCGTCTGGTCAATCTGGGTTGTGGCACAGGTCATCCCAGTTTCGTGATGAGCGCCTCTTTCACCAATCAGGTGCTGGCCCAGATCGAATTGTGGACCAATTCGGCAAATTACGAGAAAAAAGTCTATGTACTGCCCAAACATCTGGATGAAAAGGTCGCCGCGCTTCATCTTGATAAGTTAGGCGTAAAGCTGACGCAGCTTACGACCGAACAGGCTGACTATATCGGCGTAAGTCAAAACGGTCCGTTTAAACCGGAACACTATCGTTACTGAAATCATTGCCTGATCTTGGGTAAATTACGACGAGCGATCGCCAATAAAGTTGCTAATTGTCCCACGCCAACGCGGCCATATCTGCTTTGCAAAGCTGTTCAAGAAAATACCAGTGACCCGGCCGGGACTTGTCCTTGGCCGGGTTTTTTCATTTATCGGCCATTTTGTCGCACAGTGCGGATTCCCTGCTGGCAGTCGGTGTTCTATAGTAGCAGGAATCGGAGCAAGACAGGGTGTGGCCAGCGGACCATGGAACATGTCAAGCGGGGAGGACAGCGGGCGAAGACCGCGGCCAGTTTGGCCGGGGCGATTTCGGCGACCGCGCTGGCATCTTCAGCATTGGCGCAAGGGTCTGCAACGGGACTTGATCTAATCCCCGCCTTTGGGTTCGATCCCAGCCAGGTCTTGCTCTTGGCGGTCGGCGCCGGCGGGATAATCGCCGGATTTGCCGCTGTTTTGCTGAACCGGAGAAGCCGGGCCGCCGGCACAAGGCGCGAAGCGGTCTTGAGCGCCGAAAATGAAGAAATACGCCAGGACCTTGATGACGCCCGGGCGCTGCTGGCGTCCGAACCGCACCTTTTGTTTCTGTGGCGCGGCGCGGCGGATGCCGCACCGGCAATGAGTGGCGCGCTGGCACTGGAATATGATTTACCCGGAGATATTGACGGGCGTCTTGATTTTTCATCCTGGCTGGACGCCGGAGATGCCAATCAACTCAATTCAGCACTGATCGAACTCAAAGTCGCCGGCACACCGTTCAATATTTTTGTCAGAACCGCGGCGGGATCACGACTTACGGCGGACGGATACGCGGTGGCCGGCAAGGCGGCGCTGAAGTTTAAACCGCTACATGGCGACAGCCTTGATTTTCTTGAACACCGGGAGAAAAACGAGCGTCTGGAGCTGGAACTTGGCAGCTTTCGCGCCGGTCTTGGCGCGGCCCGGCAACCGGCCTGGTTTCGCCACGCCGATGGCGAACTCAGTTGGGTCAATGCCGCCTACGCCGCCGCGGTCAATGCCCCAAACGTAGACAAGGCCGTGGCTGAACAAGTGGAGTTATCGCCCACGACGGCCAAACAGGCCGGAGCGGTTATTAGCACCGGTGAAATCGCGCGCCAGAGAATACATTCCGGCAGCGGGACCGACCGGCGGACATTTGAAGTGGTGGAAGTGCCCACGCCTCAGGGCAGCGCCGGTATCGCCACCGAAGTCACCCAGATCGAAGCGCTTCACCAGGCACTCGACCGGCATATCGCCGCCCATGGCCGCACCCTGGACCGTCTGACGTCGGCGGTGGCGATTTTCGATCCGGACCAGCGTCTGAAATTCTTCAATTCCGCCTACGCAGCTCTGTGGGGGCTGGATGGGTCCTGGCTCAGGCAGGAGCCCAGTGATGGCGAGATCCTTGACCGTTTGCGCGATCAGGGACGGCTGGAGGAGCGCGCCGACTACCGCAAATGGCGCGAGGAACACCTGGCGGCCTATTCGGGCACGCAGACGGTGGACAATGTGTGGCATCTGCCCGATGGTCGGTCACTGCGGGTGATCGCCGAACCCCACCCAAATGGCGGATTGACCTATCTTTTTGAGGACGTGACCGAGAGGCTGGCCCTGGAAGCCCGATATAACGGGCTGCTTTCGGTGCAAAAGGAAACCCTGGACAATCTGCATGAGGGGGTAGCCCTTTTTGGCTCAAACGGACGGCTCAAACTCTTCAATCCTGCCTTCGCGACGATCTGGAAACTTGACAGCGACGCCCTTGGCAAAGAACCACACATGGATGCGCTCATTGCCGCCTGCACGCCGCTGACCGGCCCGACAGAACACTGGGACGAGCTGCGGCGCAGCATTACAGCGGCCGGCGAAGAACGTCGTCCGGTTTCAGGGCGTATGATCCGGGCGGACGGTGTCGTTGTAGATTTTGCCGGCGTACCGCTTCCAGACGGGGCCACGCTGTTCACTTATGTTGACATGACCGATGGCTGGCGCATCGAACAGGCATTGCGCGAGCGCGCCGAGGCGCTATTGGCGGCCGATGAACTCAAGACCGCTTTTCTCTCCCACGTCTCTTACGAACTTCGCGCGCCGCTGACGCCGATCATGGGCTATGCGGAGTTTTTATCCATGGGAACGGTCGGGGCGTTGAACGACAAACAAGCGGAATATGTCGGTGTTATTCGGGACGCCAGCGAAGACCTGCGCGGTCTTATTGACAATATTATCGATCTTACGACGATTGACGCAGGCTCGATGGTCCTGGATGTCCGCCCCGTTGAAATTGACCGGCTGGCCCATGAGACCGTTTCCGGCTCGATTGAAACCCTGGCCAATGCGGCGGGGCTTTCGATCGCTTTTGACATTGAACCGGATATCAAAGGCTTTCACGGAGACGCCGACCGGCTGAAACAGGTCCTGCGGCACCTTTTATCCAACGCGATCGGGTTTTCCAATGAAGGCGGACGCATCACCATTGGCGCCAGGTCCAGCGAAACCGAAGTTGCGATTTTTGTGTCCGACGAGGGGCGCGGCATCGACCCTGAAATTGCCGACCGCATTTTCAACCGATTTGAGACCTACACCGAGGGGACCCGGCATCGCGGCCCGGGTCTGGGGCTTACGATCGTCAAGGGGCTGGTGGACCTTCATCACGGCCGGGTTGAAATCGGCGCAGGTCCGGACAAGGGCACGACCGTGACGTGTTATATGCCGCATGGACCTTCAATCCACCCTTCAAGCGGCAACCCAAACTCAAGTTCGTCGGGCCTGAACGTGTCACCGGCATTGGATCAGAAAAAAAAACCGCCCAACGTACCGCAGCATTGAGACCTCATGGAATGGACAAGAAGCACTGACCCACGCGTCTTGGCCCGCCGGATCGCAATTCTGAACCGAAACACTGTCGGGCCGGACAACATGTTGGGCCGTGTCGCAATCACTTTCATTTGCGTCAACGCCGAAAGCTCGAAGTGAACGTAATTGTCCGGCATTTGGCTGATGATGCCGCAACGGCGCAGCTTGGTGCTGAAATTGCGCCGTGGTTGCGCCCAGGTGATTTTGTCGCCCTGGAAGGTGGCCTTGGGGCCGGCAAGACAGCGCTGGCCCGGGCGATTTTACAGGCCCTTGCATCCGATGAAACCCTTGAAGTGCCAAGCCCGACATACACGCTGGTGCAAACCTATCCCGATGGCCGCCTGCCAGTCAGCCATCTGGACCTATACCGGCTTGAAAACCGTCAGGATATTGAAGAACTTGGCCTGGATGACGCCATGGCCCGTGGGGCAGCTCTGGTGGAATGGCCCTCCCGCCTTGGCGATACCCTGCCCGGCGACCGGCTGGAAGTGCAACTTGTGGCCACGCCGGGCGGACAGCGTGAAGCAAAATTGACCGGATACGGGACCTGGCAGGACCGGTTGAACCGCTGTCATCTAATGTCGCAATTTATCACCGCCTCGGGCTGGCAATCCGCAACCAGAACGCCCCTGGCGGGAGATTCTTCCACCCGCAGCTACGAGCGGCTGAGCCACGCGCCCAACAAAAATGGCCCCGCCGGCGCGACGACCGCCTTCCTGATGAACTGGCCTCAAATTGAAGAGGCGATTGTGAGCGATGGGAAAACCTACCGGCAACTTGCCGGCCTTGCCGCCTCGGTGATGCCGTTTCTTGCCGTCGGTTCATATTTGCACCGCCTTGGCCTGTCGGTGCCGGCCCTATATGCCGCTGACAGGGAAAATGGCTTTCTTCTGCTCGAAGATCTCGGTGACCAAAGCTATGGCCAACTGATGGCCTCGGGGCAGGATATGAGACTACCCTTAGAGGCCGCCACCGCCGCGCTGGCGCGGCTTCATGAAGAACCGGCGCCACGCACCCTGCCGCTTGCGGACGGCAACTCATACAAGGTTCCCCGATATACTCAAAGCATCTGCCTTATCGAGATCGACCTGCTGACGGTCTGGGCCTGGCCGGCGCTGAAGGGAGCACCCTGTCCCGCCGATATCTCAACCTCGTTTCGAGAACTCTGGGCCGGGCTCTTTGCTACCCTGGGGGGCGCCCAGACGCTGATGTTGCGCGATTTTCATTCTCCCAACCTTTTGTGGCTGCCCGAACGGCAGGGCGCAGGCCGGGCCGGGATCATCGATCATCAGGACGCGGTGATTGCCCATGCGGCCTATGATGTGGTGTCCCTGGGTCAGGATGCGCGTGTCGACATTAGCGAGACGCTGGAAGCGATGATTGTTGATGCTTATCTTGCCAATATGCCCGGCCAGACCGGCATCGGCGAAGACGAATTCCGCCGCGCCTATGCGGTATTCGGGGCGCAGCGCGCCGTCCGCCTTATCGGATTGTTTTTCCGGCTGGCGGCGCAGGACGGTAAACCGGAATATCTCGCCCATCTGCCCAGAACCGCAAATTACCTCGGTCGCAATCTCCGGCATCCGGCGCTCGGACCTCTGAAATCGTGGCTGGAACGGCATTTTGGCGCCGACCTTGAAGACCAGGTCGGCCGGATCGAGGCCGGGCAATGACAAAAGTCACCCACGCCATGGTAATGGCAGCGGGCATGGGACAGCGCATGCGGCCCCTGACCGATGACCGCCCCAAACCCCTGATCCGCGTTGGGAACCGCACCTTACTCGATCACGGGCTCGACCGCCTCAGCGAGGCGGGTGTGCACACAGCGGTTGTCAATGTGCACTATCTTGGCAGTCAGGTCATCGACCATCTGGCGGGGCGGAAAAACCCCAAAATCATCATCTCCGACGAGAGTGACGGCCTCCTGGATACCGGTGGCGGCATCAAAAAGGCCCTGCCACATCTGGGATCCTCACCGTTTTTCACCCTCAATACCGATGCGGTGTGGATTGATGGCGCGCAGCCCGCCCTTGGCGCCCTTGCCGCGGCCTTTGAATCCAAAAAAATGGACGCGATCCTGCTGCTGGCACCAACCCTGGGCAATATCGGCTTTGCTGGTGCCGGCGATTTTTTCTGCGATGCCGAAAATAAACTGACCCGGCGGGGCGGCAGGCCGCAGGCTCCCTTTGTCTTTGCCGGCGTCACCCTTACCCATCCGCGCCTCTTTGCAGGCGCGCCTGATGGAGCATTTTCTACCAATGAACTGTGGGACCAGGCTATCGAAGCGGGCCGGCTATTCGGCCACATTCTTGATGGAAGGTGGATGCATGTCGGTACGCCGGACGCGGTGAGCGAGGCCGAAGCGGCCCTCTCTGGCTAGAGTCTTTCATATTTAGACCGCCCCCCCAATTTGCGCAAAATTGAGCCATAATCGGCCATGGCTGATTCGGACCAGAAATTGCGTGTCTTTACATTTGCGCCCGGTGCACCGTTTCTGGATACCCTCGCCAGGGCGGTGCTTGATGGCAGCCTGGTCCATGGCGATGCCGCGCCATCCCCTCTTGATCTGGCGGAAACCGAGATCCTGCTGCCCAGCCGCCGGGCGGCGCGAGCGCTTAGTGCGGTATTCCCAAACCATATTTCCGGCCAGGCCCTGTTACTACCGAAAATCTCGACCCTTGGTGATGTCGATGAAGACCCCGAATTGCGATATTCCGCTGACAGACCGTCTCCGCCAAATATTGTTTCGGACCTGGAACGACGAATCGTTCTTGCCGATATTTCGCAAGCATGGTCCGCCAATCCACCAGC
>QILX01000114.1 GCA_003232175.1 Hyphomicrobiales bacterium
GCGTAGCTGATTTCTACAGCGCCGCGCCGGTCAAAAGCCGTGGTGTTTCACCGGTCAGCCCCGCCGCTTCAGCCATGAAAGCCCGCTTTACCGCCGGCAGTCTGTCGACCAGACCCAGGCCAAGATCGCGAACCAGGCGCAAGCCGTCGTGATCGTTGGAAAAGAGCCGGTTCAAACCGTCATAGCCAAGCGCTGACTGCACGGTATCAAAACGCCGCCACCTTTCGTATCGCGTCAGGGTCGTGGCGTCGCCCACGTCCAGCCCCAGCCTTGCGGCATCTGCCACACATTCCGCCAGCGCCGCCACATCGCGGAAGCCCAGATTAAGCCCCTGGCCGGCGAGGGGATGCACCACATGAGCGGCGTCGCCAACCAGAGCCAGCCGGGGGGCGGTAAATTTTCGGGCGATCTTGAATTTCAGCGGATAGGCGTGGCGCGGGCCAATGCTCAAGATCCTGCCACGATCCTCGCCAAACCGCCGCTCAAGCTCGATCTGAAAAGCAGACCTTTCCAGATTTGCCAGCCGTGTCGCCTCGGTTTGCGCTTCGGTCCACACCAGAGACGTGCGCTTACCTGTCAAGGGCAACATGGCAAACGGGCCAGATGGATAGAACCGCTCGATGGCAACGCCATTGTGGGGCAAATCATGTTCAATCGTCGCCACCAGACCAGCCTGGCCATAGTCCCAGCTCACGTGGGCGATGGCGTTCAGCGATGCAAGCCTGGACCCCGCGCCATCTGCGGCGACCACCAAAGGTGCGCGCATCTTTTGCCCGTCGGTAAATCTGATTTCACCTGCGGCGCCCAGATCGGTAAATTCGGTGACTTCGCCGATACAAAACGGCGAGACTGCGGGTTTTGTTAGCGTATCGAGCAGACTGGCGATAAGGGCTGGTTCCTCGACAATTTGGGCCGGGTCGTGCGCGGCGTCGGCTTCACCGAACTCAAGCAGACTAAGTTGGGACCCGCCAACGCGGCCATCGGTGACGATTATCCGTTCCATGGCCTGGGCGTGAGGTTTGAGGGTCGGCCACACACCGAGCCCGCCCAGCATCCGGCGGCTTGCCGCACCAAGCGCATAGGCGCGGCCCGGCGCCCCGGCTGCCGGTCGCTGCGGCTCGGTTGCCGCAACCACAACACAATCAAGCCCAAGCCCCGATGGCCCCAACGCCAGCGCCAACGCTAGTCCCACCGGGCCGGCGCCGACAATGATTAGTTCATAATCACGCGCCACCACAGATTCGGGTTTTGCCGCCATGGATTTCGCCGCTCCCTGGTTTGTCACCTCATTTCGGCGCTGGTGCGCGCCTGACCTATCCCTTAAGAAGACACCACTTGGAAGATGCATCAATCGGGGGTGGCATGCCAACAGCAATTGAAAATCTGGTTGCCCTGCTCGACCTTGAACCCCTGGAGGAAAACCTCTTTCGCGGCATCAGCCCCAATGTCGGCTGGCAGCGGGTTTTTGGCGGCCAGGTTATCGGTCAGGCGCTTGTGGCGGCTAATCGTACAATTCATGACCGCCCCGCCCATTCCATGCACGGCTATTTTATGCGCCCCGGCGACCCCAAGGTGCCGATTATCTACCAGGTCGAACGCTTGCGCGACGGTAAAAGCTTTTCCACCCGCCATGTTGTCGCCATCCAGCATGGCAAGGCGATTTTTTCGATGTCGGCCTCGTTTCAGAAGATCGAAACCGGATTTGAACATCAGGAAAAGATGCCCGATGTGCCGCCGCCCGAAGATCTGGCCAGCAATGAAGACTTGCGCGCCCGTCTGATGGCTTCGGGTAAGCTGCCCGAACAAATTCGCCGCTACCTGGAACGGGAACAGCCGATCGAGCTGCGCCCGCTTTCCCAGCGCGACCCGGTCAATCCGGAAAAAGGCGAACCCCGGAGGAGCGTCTGGATCAGAGCCACCGGTCCGCTTCCCGACAATACCGCCCTGCACCAATGCATCCTCGGTTATGCATCGGATTTCACGCTTCTGGATACCGCGCTCATTCCCCATGGCCGCTGGATACTTGACCCCAGCGTGCAATCCGCCAGCCTTGATCACGCCATGTGGCTGCATCGTCCGTTTCGCGCCGATGACTGGCTGCTTTATGTTCAAACCAGCACCAACGCCAATGGCGCCCGCGGCTTTGCCAGGGGAAGCGTTTTTGACCGTCAAGGGGTTCTGGTCGCCTCGGTGGCCCAGGAAGGGCTTATTCGTGATCGCGCGGCGAATTGAAGTGCTGGTTTTTTAGACAACGACAACATTCTGCATAATTGATAGGCAGAATTGATGCCATTCTTGACGGTACATAAATTCAGATCTCAAATTTC
This sequence comes from Hyphomicrobiales bacterium, assembly GCA_003232175.1. Classification (GTDB taxonomy): domain Bacteria; phylum Pseudomonadota; class Alphaproteobacteria; order Rhizobiales; family SZUA-8; genus SZUA-8. The sequence goes on from QILX01000114.1 coordinate 2,328, forward strand.
CAGCTTAAAAACAACAGTTTAAGAATTTTCTGCCACTTGGCACGGCACTTGACTCTCTGAAATGGAATCCATTGCCGTTCCGGCGCGCCCATCAGTGGCCGGAACCAACCATTTTCGGGCAAAATTGCCAAGGAGAGAAAATATGTCAGGCGCAAAGCCGGCGACCAAAGTTACCACCTTCGTCCTGATAACCGCTGGCGCCGTCGGCCTTGGCGGCACGGCCCTGGCGCAAAGCACGGACGCAAGCGCAGTCTCAACCGCCCTGTCGGCGGACAGCGTTTACATATTTAACACCTTGCTCTTTTTGATGATGGGTTTCCTGGTCATGTGGATGGCCGCCGGTTTTGCCATGCTCGAGGCCGGCATGGTGCGGTCCAAGAATGTTGCCATGCAATGCATCAAGAATATTTCGCTTTATTCGGTTGCCGGCCTGATGTTCTGGGCCGTGGGGTATAATTTGATGTATGACGGCGTCGATGGCGGTTACATCGGCTCGTTCCTGCCAAAATTTATTCCCGACCCGACACAGGATACCGGGGATTATGCCGCCGGCTCAGACTGGTTCTTCCAGATGGTATTTGCCGCCGCAACGGCCTCAATCGTATCGGGCACCGTGGCCGAACGCATCAAGCTGTGGCCGTTCCTGGTTTTTTCCGCCCTTCTGACCGGTCTGATCTATCCCGTTGTCGGGGCGTGGAAATGGGGTGAGGGCTGGCTCCATGTGCTTGAATTTAGCGACTTTGCCGGCTCGACCCTGGTGCACTCCACCGGCGGCTGGGCAGCGCTGACCGGCGCCATCATCCTTGGCGCGCGCTCGGGCAAATTTGGCAAGGGCGGCAAGGTGACGCCGTTTCCGGGCTCCTCCATGCCACTTGCCACACTGGGCACTTTCATCCTGTGGCTGGGCTGGTTTGGATTTAACGGCGGCTCGCAACTGGCGCTGGGGTCGCTGGCCGACGCATCGTCGATATCGCGTATTTTTGTCAATACCAACCTTGCCGCCGCCGCCGGGGTGATTTCGGCAATGGTCCTGACCCAGCTCACCTATGGCAAGGTCGATCTCACCATGGCGCTGAACGGTGCCCTGGCCGGGCTGGTTTCCATCACCGCCGAACCGCTGACCCCAACGCCCATGTGGGCCATTTTTATTGGCGCGGTTGGCGGCATGATTGTCGTGGTGGCGGTGCCGATGCTCGACAAGCTGAAAATCGACGATGTGGTCGGGGCCATACCGGTGCATCTATTTGCAGGCATCTGGGGCACCCTGGCAGTACCGCTGACCAACCCCGCTGCGGCATATGCAACTCAGGCTCTGGGCATAGCTGCGGTGGGCGCATTTGTCGTGATTGCCAGTTCAATTGTCTGGTTCGCTCTGAAAGCCACCGTGGGCATCCGTGTTAGCGAGGAGGAGGAATTGGTTGGCCTGGACCAGTCCGAACTGGGGGTTGAGGCCTATCCCGACTTTGGGCAAGGGGCGGGCCGCCTTTAGCGGTAAACTTCCATCGGCTGATCGGCCCGCTCCGGCGCAGTTGGTGCCGACTGCCGCTATAGTTAACTGGCACTTAACCGCCGGTCTTTAGTCTTGACGCCATAATTGGAGAGTTCCTCGGGCATGTCCCCTGATCAAGAGGCGCGGACCGGAGTTGAGTATTCCCACCGATCCCATAACCAGTCACGCTGGCGGCAATCAGGCAGCGGGTATCCGCTCGCCTTTTGTCCGCTTGAGAGAGCTGCTTGGCGACTATGGCCCCGGGGCCACATCCATCGATCTTTCCATCGGTGAACCGGGCCACAAATTCCCACCCTTTGTTGGCGAAGTGCTGGCGCGCGCGCAGGCTGGGTTTGGCAAATATCCACCCGCTCGCGGCACACCGGCTTTCCGTACGGCAGTGGGAGCCTGGCTCGACCGGCGCTATGATCTGGGCACTGGCTTTAACCCTGAGACCTCCATCCTGCCCCTTGCCGGCAGTCGCGAGGGGCTCTTTTTGATAGCGCTACTCGCTGCCACACGCGCCAGAACCCGGGGCATCGAGCGCCCGGCGTTCGCAATTCCCAACCCGTTTTATCAGACTTATGCCGCCGCGGTTCATGCCGCCGGCGGCGAGGCAATTTACCTGCCGGCGACGAGTGATCATGGCTATCTGCCGGATTTCGATGCGCTCACCGACCCGGTCCGCTCAAGGCTTGCGGCGGTCTATCTTTGCTCTCCGGCCAATCCGCAAGGTTCGGTGGCCAGCCTGGCGTATTGGCGCCGGCTGATCGCATTTGCCCGCGCCCACCGGGCCATCGTCATTGCGGATGAATGTTATTCGGAGATTTACCGCCAGACGCCACCCCCGGGCATTCTTGAAGCCGCCGATGGCGATTTCAATTCGGTCTTGAGCTTCAATTCGCTATCCAAGCGATCCAATTTACCAGGCTTGCGGGCTGGTTTTGTCGCCGGCGATCCGGTGCTGATTACAGCCTTTGCCGCCCATCGCAATGTTGCCGCGGCGTCGGTTCCATTGCCGGTAATGGCCGTTGCTGAGGCCGTCTATGGGGATGAGACCCATGTGAAAGAAAATCGTGCCCTTTACAATCTGAAATTCGACGCCGCCGCACAAATTCTCCAAGACGGGTTTGCTCACCCGACACCTCCAGGCGCCTTTTTCCTTTGGCTGGACATGAGTGCGAAAGTAAATCGCGCCTTGGATACATCGGGAACCATGACGTCAGGCGAGGCTGCTGCGCTTCATCTTTGGCGCGAAACCGGGGTAAAAGTTCTGCCCGGGCATTTCCTCGAAAAAACACCCCAAACCGGAGACGGCCCGGGCGCGAGCTATATCCGTATCGCTCTTGTGGGCGACCTTGAAGACACAAAAACGGCACTAAATCGGCTGACAAAGGTGTTTGCGTAAAATGAAACTCAAATACATCAATTATTGGGAATATCTGTTGCCGGCGGAGCTTCGCCGCGCGGTTCTTCGCCAATTGGCGGCGCTGATTGGCGTCGGGTTTCTTGTGCTGGCCCTTGGATTCGGGCTTAGTCTGGCCAGCTGGACGTCAGCTGATCCAAGTTTAAATCATGCAACAGCCGCGCCGGCAGCGAATTGGCTTGGGTCCCTTGGTGCCGTTGTCGCTGATATCGCAATGCAGACTTTCGGGCTCGGCGCCATTGCCCTGGCCACGGTTCTGGCGGCATGGGGCTGGCGTCTGGCCAGCGGCAGGCCGATCCGCCGGCCTTTTCGTCGGTTTCTGGTGACCGTATTTGCGCTGGCCCTTGCCGGCGGGTTTGCATCCGGGCTTGCCTCGCCAGAGGGTTGGCCCCTGGTGGTCGGCCTTGGAGGTTTGTTCGGCGATCTGGTTTTTGCCGCCGCCCACTGGCCTTTCATCGAGTTACTCGGGATCCGAACTCACACATTCGCAACCCTGGTACTGGCGGTGTTTACCCTCTCGACCGCCTGGTACGCTTCGGCTATCGGATCCGGGCGCGAATTGATTCAGCCGGTAAAACGGCGGCGGAAAGTCACCGCGAGTTCAAGGTCAGACGAATATGAGGACATCGACGACAGTGCCGCGATCATCGGTCTTGGTGCCTTGGTTCATTTTATTTTCAGCGGATTTGCCATGGCACGGCGCTTCCTGCGTTGGCTGTTCGCCGTATTAACCGGCCGATCGCGAGACGGGGAACAGTCGCGGCTGAAAATTGCCATGGCCCGCGCCGGCGAGGCCGGAGAGAACGATCTTGACTGGCGCCAACCCGGCGAGACACAAGTAAACCTTCCTGATGAATATGAGGTGGATGAGGATTCCAGCGGTTCACAGCGTTCGCGGGAAGGTCATGCCGGCGCCTTGGGATCAAAAGCCTCCATATTCGGAATGGCGGGGTTGAAACGACTGTGGTTTAGCGACGATATAGGCCGGACTGCCATCGGCGAAGGCCGCATTGAGCCCCACCTTGCGGCCAAGGGCCCCGGCCACGGGTTTCCCGAACCCGGTCAGGAGATGCATGAAGCTGGCGCCGGCGACGGCGAATTCGACAAGCACCAGGGCACGGACACCACTGCGCCGGCAAAATCGCCAAGAAAAAAACGCGCCAAGAAAAAAACATCAAACACAGGTTTCAACTTTGTTGGCGATCCCGATGCCGAATATCAGCTTCCACCATTGACCCTACTTGCCAAACCGGCCCCCGCAAAACCAGGGACAAAGATGACCAACGACATGCTGGCCCAGAATGCCAGCATGCTTGAAGGCGTACTTGAAGATTTCGGCGTGCGCGGTGAAATTGTCAACGTCCGTCCGGGTCCCGTGGTCACGCTATACGAACTGGAACCGGCACCAGGTATAAAATCGTCCCGCGTCATCGGGCTGGCGGACGATATCGCCCGATCAATGAGCGCCATATCCGCCCGAGTCGCCGTGGTGCCCGGCCGCAACGCCATTGGCATCGAATTGCCGAACGAAAAACGCGAGACGGTGTATTTCTCCGATCTGCTTTCCTCCCAAGACTACGAAAACGCCAAGCAGATCCTGCCCATGGCGCTGGGCAAAACCATTAGCGGCGAACCGATGGTCACTGATCTTGCCGCCATGCCGCATCTGCTGGTCGCCGGCACCACAGGTTCGGGCAAGTCAGTGGGCATAAACGCCATGATCCTTTCACTGTTGTTCCGCCTCAGACCCGATGAATGCAAGCTGATCATGATCGACCCCAAGATGCTGGAGCTATCGGTTTATGACGGCATTCCCCATCTGCTGACGCCGGTTGTCACCGAACCGGGCAAAGCCGTTGTGGCGCTGAAATGGGCGGTGCGGGAGATGGAAGACCGCTACAAGAACATGTCCAAGCTTGGGGTTCGAAACATTAGCGGCTTCAACAAGCGGGTTCGCGAAGCCCAGGCCAATGGCGAGGTGCTGACCCGTACCGTGCAGACAGGCTTTGACCGTGAGACCGGGCAGGCGGTCTACGAAACCGAAGAAATGGACCTCTCGCCCCTGCCGTATATCGTCATCTTCGTCGACGAGATGGCCGACTTGATGATGGTTGCGGGCAAGGATATCGAAGGTACGATCCAGCGCCTGGCGCAAATGGCCCGCGCCGCCGGCCTGCATCTCATTATGGCCACCCAGCGCCCGAGTGTCGATGTCATTACTGGCACTATCAAGGCCAATTTCCCGACGCGCATCAGTTTTCAGGTCACTTCCAAAATTGACAGCCGCACGATTTTGGGTGAAATGGGCGCCGAACAACTTCTGGGTCAGGGCGATATGCTGTTTATGGCCGGGGGGGGTCGTATTGGCCGGGTTCACGGGGCGTTTGTTTCCGACGAAGAAGTCGAAAGCGTAGTCCAGTTCCTCAAACGTCAGGGCGTGCCGGAATATCTTGAAGCGATAACCACCGAAAGTGAGGATACAGGCGACAGCGGTTTTGGCGTCCCCTTAAGTGGTGGGAATTCGGGTTCGGAAGCCGACCAGATCTATGATCAAGCTGTAGCCATCGTTGCCCGGGATCGAAAGGCCTCAACAAGTTATATACAACGGCGGCTTTCAATCGGGTATAATCGTGCCGCGACAATCATTGAGCGCATGGAGGACGAGGGTGTAATCAGCACCGCCAACCATGCCGGAAAACGGGAGGTCCTGGCTCCGGAGACCAGCTTCGAAGACGGCTAGAGCGCTTCTGTTTAAATCGGCTGGCTGGTTTTTTGTTGAGTAATCGGCGGTACTGCTTTTGAAATCGTTCGCGATTTTGCCATATTAAACAGATAGGTCGCCAATATGACCCGACTTGAAGCTGCCAGAGACCGGCACAACCCCGGAGCACAATTGACATATCGAACCATTCTTGCCCTGATTCTTGCCGCAATTCTAGCCAATCCGCCCCTTCCGGTCCTGGCGGCCGCCGACCCCACATTGCAAGTGGCGCCGAGCGATGAGGAGCGTGCACAGGTGGAGCGGGTCAACGCCTATTTTAACCGCTTTGTCTATCTGTCCGGGCGCTTTACCCAGATCAGTCCTGAAGGCGTTGTTTCGGAAGGCATGTTCCATATGCGCCGGCCCGGTCGAGTGCGATTCGACTATTTGCCGCCTAGCCGGCTACTGGTGATTTCCGATGGGTTCTGGCTCGGTATTATCGACAAGAAGCTGAAAACCACCGACCGCTATCCTATTGCATCGACGCCCTATTGGGCCCTGCTTAGGGACGAGGTCAATCTTTACCGCGACGCCCGGATTCTTTCAGTTGAGACCGAACCAGGCATCCTGCTGGTCACAATCGACGATCCAAGCGGCGATGCACTTGGCGAGATGACCCTAATTTTCGAGGATGAGAGCGATCTTATCCTTCGACAGTGGCTCATTACTGACGCACAGGGCCTGACAACCTCGGTTGCCGTCAGCGAGCTGGTGGTGAACAAACGCGTGCGCAATGATATGTTTGTGATCCGGGATCGCGAGTATTGAGCGATTCAGGGCGGGATCGATCGGCACTGTTGAGAATCAGGCCACGGCACGGATAAAATAAAATTGATTTGTAGGAAAATTTTAAACTCTTTCTTCATGATCTTGTGAAGTTGGGTGCTCGCACTATTGAATTCTTTTATATCAATGCCTATTTTCACTGCAGGTTGAGAGCAACTGCAATTGGTAGTGCCCCCCGCTTGACTAATTGCACTCAACCTAGCGTTGCCGGAGCCCCCTCCCGGCAACCATGCGCACTTAGGCGCGAAAGAGCACCCGGTTCCCCCGACTGGGTGCTCTTTTTATTTTGATTGACGGCTTTGAGGGAATATTCTCGGCCCGACGGTTTTGTTGTCCACCGATGGGTTTTGCGGACGAAAACCGCTCGCATTGCAATGTGAAAATGTTCTATCTCTGGACCTTCGTGAATCCGCCCAATCATGAAGTGGCACTGCTCAATGATCTCCCTGAAAATCGTCACCTGGAATATCAATTCGGTGCGACTGAGGATCGGCCTGGTCGCAAAGTTTTTGGCGGAATTCAAGCCAGATATCCTGTGCCTGCAGGAAACCAAATGCCCTAACGATAAATTTCCTGAAGAGCCGTTCAAAGCCCTTGGTTACGGCCATATCGCGTTTTTTGGTCAGAAGGGCTATCACGGCGTTGCCACGGTGTCCCGCATCCCAATTGACAGCCAGAACCGCCGTGATTTTTGCAACAAGGGCGATGCGCGTTATCTGGCAACCACTTTTTCCAGCGAAGGTGCGTTTGCCCCGGTTACGGTTCACAATTTTTATGTACCCGCCGGCGGCGATGTTCCGGATGTTAATGCAAACCCGAAATTTGCGCACAAACTGGAATTTATTGACGAAATGACCAGATGTTTTTCTGCAGGCGGAGATTTGGCGACAGAGCGGCAGGTGCTTGTAGGAGATTTGAACATCGCGCCCCACCAAAACGATGTGTGGTCCCACAAACAGCTCCTCAAAGTTGTCAGCCACACACCGGTCGAAGTTGAAAGGCTTGGTAAATTACAGGCTGCGGGGCGCTGGCACGATGTAGTGCGCACGCACATTCCAACCGATACTAAGCTCTTCACCTGGTGGAGCTACCGGTCACGGGACTGGCGTTCCTCGAACCGGGGCCGCCGGCTGGACCATATCTGGGCCAGTGCGGCACTTGAAGGGCGTTCAAGTAATGTGAGGGTTATTGACGCGGTCCGCGATTGGGAACGGCCTTCGGACCACGCGCCGGTGTTGGCGGAATTTGACGTGAGCTAGGAGAAACCGGTTCCAGCCGCAAATGAGCTTCCAGGCCATTGAGGTCATTAGTCATGACCCTGAGGCGTTCGAGCAATTGGCTGTGCAACCTGGTGGCGATTTCGGGGAATTCCGTCACCACACGTCCAAAAAGTTTGCGATCAATCTGCAAAATTTCGCAAGGTGTGCGCGCGGTAACGCTAACCGTGGCATCCCTGTCGGCAAGAAGCGCCAGCTCGCCTATCATTGTGGACGGACCCCCGGCCATAGGCGATGACAGCTCACTGGTTTGCGCCTCAACCTCTCCGGAAAGCACGACAAAGGCGGTGCCAGGACCTTCGCCCCTTTGGATGATCAATTCGCCTTTCTCATAGCTTCCCTGCGTGCCACTGAATGCCAGCACGTTCAGGGCATCATCGTGAACATTACCGAATATCAGCGTTTTTCGGAGGATGGTTACGACCTGAGTGACTTTCATTGCATGGGTCTCCGGCGGCCTTGCCATAATTGAATGCTAGAGGATTGAATTTGGTCTTCTTGTTACGGAACCAGCTTGTAGCCGCCGGTTTCGGTCACCAGAATTTCGGAATTTGATGGATCACGTTCGATTTTCTGCCGCAAACGGTAAATATGGGTTTCCAGAGTATGGGTGGTGACCCCGGCATTATATCCCCAGACTTCATGAAGAAGCACATCCCGGCCAACGACTTTTTCGCCGGCGCGGTAGAGGAATTTCAGAATTGAGGTTTCTTTTTCAGTTAGCCGGATTTTCGAATCATTCTCACCAATCAGTATTTTGGCACTGGGACGGAAACTATAAGGCCCAATGGCAAAAACCGCGTCTTCACTTTGCTCGTGCTGACGTAGCTGGGCTCTAATTCGGGCCAGGAGCACGCCGAAGCGGAATGGTTTGGTGACATAGTCATTGGCGCCGGATTCAAGGCCCAGAATTGTATCAGAATCGCTGTCGTGGCCAGTCAACATGACAATCGGGCATTTCACGCCGTTTTTGCGCATGATTTTGCACGTTTCACGGCCGTCCATGTCCGGCAGGCCAACATCGAGCAGCACCAGATCGAGGTGATTGTCTTTAGCAGCAGTCAAGCCACTGGCGGCGCTGTCGGCCTGCACGGCGGTAAACTCCTCGTGCAAGTCGAGTTGCTCAGCCAATGAACCGCGCAGATCAGCATCATCATCAACGATCAGGATTGTTTTAGGCGCACTCATTTGGTTTTTTCCTTTGGATGCAGGTTTGGCCTTCGGTACTGGCTTTGAAGTCATCTGGCGGTCAATCAAGCCGCCGTCAAGCTCGCGGCTCAATATATAGCGGGAAATTGATTATAGTTGCAGCAGATGTTCACTACCATTTTGGTACAGCCAAATGCCTTTTGACGCTTCCGCCGGCATTGATCATGCGGTTCGAAAACATAAAATTCAGCGCGCGGATCATCGCTTCAAACCAGGGGTGGTCCTTCGGCTGGTTTGTTTTGGCGCAGGGAAAACCGGAACGCTTGTGTTCGGCGATCACCATTTTGCATGTGCCCTGGGACAAAGCGGTCGCTCCTTTTTAAAACGCGAAGGCGACGGCGCGACCCCAAGGGGGCGATATCAATTGAGATCGGTATTCTACCGTGCGGATCGTTGCGGGTTTCCGGTTTCAGCATTGCCAACACTGAGACTGACAAAAACCGATCGCTGGTGCGATGACCCGCAAAGCCGATCCTACAATCGACCGACGCGCCGCTTGAACTCAAAAAGCCATGAAACTCTCTGGCGCGACGATGGGCTTTACGACATTATCATTCCCCTTGGTTTCAACGATATGGCTGTCAGGCGCGGCGGCGGAAGCGCAATATTTTTCCACCTTCTCTCAAAAGGCAATGATCCCACCGAGGGATGTATCGCGGTATCCATGCGTGACATGCGCAAGATATTGTCAACATGTGGGAAGGCATGCGCAATTTTGATATAGAGGTTGCTTTCCCGGTCAATATTGTCGGCATATGGCGTAATTAAAATTCTTTCTACGCCGGTTGGCAAATACGATAGCTAGGTTTTTATTGCCCTTGGCCCAAAAATTGCTCTGCCGACCCGGATATCAGTGGCGCTATAGCCAATGGCAGTTTCGTAATCGTGGCTCATGCCCATGGAAAGCCGGGTAAGACCGTTATCCGATGCAAGGGTTTTTAGCAGCGCAAAATGGGGTGAGGGGTCTTTGTCCATCGGGGGGATGCACATCAGACCGACGACATTCAACCCCAGGGGGGAAATGTCACGCAAGACCCCCTCCAACTCTTGCGGAGGAACGCCTGTTTTCTGTGGTTCCTCACCGGTATTGACCTGAACGAACAGCTCCAGGTTTCGCGCCTGAGAGGCAATTTCTCCGGCAATAGCCCGCGCCAATTTCAGCCGATCAATTGTATGAATGACGTCAAACAGCCGTACGGCGTCGCGAACCTTGTTGGTTTGCAGCGGACCAATCAGATGAAGTTTTATCTCAGCTTGGCGTGTTTTGAGATCGGGCCATTTGCTCAACGCTTCCTGCACCCGGTTTTCGCCAAATTGGAGCTGCCCCGCCGCCAGCACCGGTGCAATGTCGGTTGCCGTAAATGTCTTGGAAACGGCGATGAGGTTAACCGAATTCATTTTGCGGGAGTGTTTCGCCGCTGCTTGGCGGATTGCTTGGGTGACCGCCGACAGACGCTGGGTCACGGCCTGGTCATTGGTCTGGCGCACGGGGAGGCTCGCATTGACGGTTCGATGAACGCAAGAGAGCAGACTGTCATCCGGCGATGTTCGTTCAACTGGTAATTCGCGCGATATGATTTGCCTGGCACAAATAGCAGAAGGGGCGGTTTCCCGCCCCTTCCAAACATTATATGTGGATCAAACCTTAGAAGGAGATCGCGGCATATACGCCAGCAAGCCAACCATCAGCATTGGTCCCGCGAGTTGCGGTGTTGGCATCAAAAGTACCTTCGTAATCTTCGAAGGTCGCGTTGGCGCCGACTTCAACTCCGGTTCCAAGCTTCCTGGCAACACCGATACCCCAGAGGTCAAGCTCATTGTCGGTATTTGCGACACCGACAGTGCTGAAGACATCATCCTGAGCGTTGGTGTAGCCACCACCGAAAGTGTAATCGCCACTGATGATATTAGCCGTAATACCCCAAGTGGTCGTTCCGGTAACCGTACCATTCGGTGTGACCACAACCCCGCCAACCGAAAGCGCGTCGAAATCGCGTTCTGAATACCAACCGCCAATGCCACCATACATGGACTTGATCGAACCGGCAATTTTCCAGATGTCCACATCACCGAGCGTTGCGTTGTTATTCTCGGCTTCGGCGGAAGTGAAACCACCGGCAATCCGCATGGTGTAGTCACCATAAACTTGCGTGGCGTTTGCACCAAGTGACCATTCGTTGAGGTACTGGTTGACGCCTGCAGCAGGATCACCATTAAGAGCCAAGGAACGGCCCGCGGGGATCTGTCCCTGAGGATCAGGAGAGAACGATGCGGCAAAATTGATGCCGGCAAAGGTTGGTGACAGGTAGGTGACTTTAGCTTCATCACCGGAGATGTCTTCAATCGAACCGCGCGACCCGATGACAACACCGCCAATACCGGCCAGTGGTGCCATGTCAGGACCGTCTGTGGAACCGTTGAAAGCGCCCCAGCCTGGCTTACCACCGCCACCGACCGAATCAAGTGCACCTTCTTTTTGACCAAGACGAATCTGACCGAAATTGCCGTCGAGGAAGAGCCACAGCTCGTCGATCCGAACTTCAGTGCCAGTACCATTGTCGATGTCGAAGTCGATCTCGCCGCCAACCCTCAGGCCATTGGCCAGGGTCTGCTCGGCAAAGAGTTGCAGTTCACCGGAAACCGGCACCGCGGTGTCATTGGATTCAATGGGTGTAAGCGGTGCATTGGTCGGCACATTACAAGCAACGAGAGGATTAGCAGTCGAGCAGCTGGTGTCACCTGCATAAAAACCGGCACGAACATAGCCGCTCCAGGTTACGGTGAAACCGTCATCGATAATTTCAGGTGCCACATCAACTTCGGCCGCCATGGCCGATCCGGCAATTAGACCGCCAGCAACAAGGGCTGTTGTCCCGATAAGTAGTTTTT
>QILX01000122.1 GCA_003232175.1 Hyphomicrobiales bacterium
CGGGTCTGGGGCATCGGGCCGTCAGCAGCCGAAACCACGATGATGGCGCCATCCATCTGCGCCGCACCGGTGATCATGTTCTTCACATAGTCGGCATGGCCGGGACAATCGACATGGGCGTAGTGGCGATTTTCTGTTTCGTATTCGACATGGGCGGTCGAAATGGTAATTCCACGGGCCTTTTCTTCCGGCGCCTTGTCAATATCAGCGTAGTCGGTAAATACCGCCCCGCCACTTTCGGCAAGAACCTTGGTGATCGCCGCGGTCAGCGTTGTTTTGCCGTGATCAACATGGCCGATTGTACCAATGTTGCAATGCGGTTTTGTACGCTCGAATTTTTCCTTTGCCATCTCGGCTCTCCGTCAATGTCTTTTGAATGTGGTCGTTAGGTTCAGGCCAGTTTCGCAATGACTTCGTCAGATACCGCCTGAGGCACCTGGGCATAGTGGTCGAATTGCATCGTGAACTGGGCCCGTCCCTGGCTCATCGAACGCAATGTATTTACATAACCAAACATATTGGCGAGTGGCACCATGGCCTTGATAACGGTCACGATGCCACGCAGCTCCGCGGCGACTGTTCAAATCGCCGATAACATCGCCCATATAGCCTTCCGGCGTCATCACTTCCACTTTCATGATCGGCTCAAGCAGTTTGGGACCCGCCCTCCCCACTGCCTCGCGAAACGCCGCCCGGCTGGCGATCTCGAATGCCATAACCGATGAGTCGACATCATGATAGGCGCCATCTGTCAGGGTCACTGTGATATCGAGCATCGGGAAGCCCGCCAGCGGACCAGAGGACATGACGCTCTGAATGCCCTTGTCAACACCGGGGATGTATTCGCGCGGGATGGAGCCGCCAACGATTTTATTTTCGAAAATGTAACCCGATGCCGGAGCGCCAGGCTCGATGGTGAATTTCACCCGGGCGAACTGGCCCGAACCGCCGGTCTGCTTTTTATGGGTATAGTCGACATCGTAAACCTTGGTGATGGTCTCGCGATAGGCCACCTGCGGTGCACCGACATTGGCCTCGACCTTGTATTCGCGCCGCATGCGGTCAACCAGAATGTCCAGATGCAGCTCGCCCATACCCTTGATGATCGTCTGGCCGGATTCCTCGTCCGATGCCACCCGGAAAGACGGGTCTTCCTGGGCCAGACGTTGCAACGCCATGCCCATTTTTTCCTGATCGACTTTGGTCTTGGGTTCAACCGCAACCTCGATGACCGGATCAGGGAATTCCATGCGCTCCAGAATGACCGGTTTATTGGGGTCACACAGGGTATCACCGGTAGTCACGTCCTTCAGGGACGCAATGGCGACGATATCACCGGCATAGGCCTCTTTGATGTCTTCGCGGGAATTGGAATGCATCAGCAACATGCGGCCGATGCGCTCGCGCTTTTCCTTGACTGAATTCATCACCGTCATGCCGGTTTCCAGCTTGCCGGAATAAACCCGGGCGAAGGTGAGCGTACCGACAAAAGGGTCGTTCATGATCTTGAAGGCCAGCATTGACATCGGCTCATCGTCCGATGAGATGCGCACGGTCTCCTCGCCGGTCTTAAAATCGATCCCCTTGATCGCCGGAACTTCCAATGGCGACGGCAGATAGTCGACCACACCGTCAAGCAGCGGCTGCACGCCCTTGTTCTTGAACGCCGAGCCACAAAAGATCGGAACGAATGTAACTTCGCAGGTGCCTTTACGGATCAGCCTTTTCAGGGTCGGAACGTCGATGTCCTTACCATCAAGATAGGCTTCCATCACGGTTTCGTCCTGCTCGACCGCCAGCTCGACGAGTTTCTCGCGATACTCCGCTGCCCGGTCTTTCAGGTCAGCGGGGATCTCCTCATCATGAAAGCTGGCGCCCAGGGATTCATCATCCCAGACAATCGCTTTCATCTCGACAAGGTCGATGACACCCTTGAATTCGTTTTCAGCCCCCAGCGGCAATTGCAGCACAATGGGCACGGCGCCCAGGCGCTCGACGACCATCTCAACCGAGCGATAAAAATCAGCGCCGATCTTGTCCATCTTGTTGACGAAGATCATGCGCGGCACGTTGTACTTGTCGGCCTGGCGCCAAACGGTTTCGGTCTGCGGTTCCACTCCGGCATTGGCGTCGAGCAGCGCCACGGCGCCGTCGAGCACGCGTAGCGAGCGTTCGACCTCAATGGTGAAATCGACATGGCCCGGCGTATCGATGATGTTGACGCGCTTGTCGTTCCAATAGGTGGTCGTCGCGGCGGATGTGATGGTGATGCCGCGTTCCTGCTCCTGCTCCATCCAGTCCATGGTGGCGGCGCCATCGTGAACTTCACCGATCTTGTGGCTCTTGCCGGTGTAATAGAGAATCCGCTCGGTGGTGGTGGTTTTGCCGGCGTCAATATGGGCCATGATGCCGATATTGCGGTAATCTTTCAGGGGTGTTGTGCGCGCCATGCTCGGTCTTTCTTTCGCTATCTACCAGCGGTAGTGCGAGAACGCCCGGTTGGCTTCAGCCATCCGGTGGGTGTCTTCACGTTTTTTCACGGCGGTTCCACGGCTGTTGGCGGCATCCAGCAACTCACCTGAGAGCCGGTCCACCATGGTATTTTCATTGCGGTTGCGGGCTGCGGATATCAGCCAGCGGATCGCCAGGGCCTGACGGCGCTCTGTGCGCACCTCGACCGGCACCTGATAGGTGGCACCACCAACCCGGCGCGAACGTACTTCAACCGTGGGCGCGACATTTTCAAGGGCCTGTTTAAACACCGCCAGCGGGTCCTGCTTGGCCTTTTCTTCAATCTGGGTAAAAGCGCCATAGACGATGGATTCGGCCACCGATTTTTTGCCGTGATACATGATCGAATTCATGAACTTGGTCAGGACTAAATCCCCGTACTTCGCATCGGGAATGATCTCTCGTTTTTCAGCGCTGTGGCGTCGCGACATCGTGGCTCTCCTGCCCTATGCTTTCGGGCGGCTTATTTGGGACGCTTGGCGCCGTATTTGGAACGGCGTTGGCGACGATCCTTGACGCCTTGGGTATCAAGAACGCCGCGAATGATATGGTAACGAACACCAGGCAGATCCTTCACGCGCCCGCCGCGGATAAGCACCACCGAATGCTCCTGCAGATTGTGGCCCTCGCCGGGGATGTAGCTGGTGACTTCAAAGCTATTGGTCAATCTCACGCGCGCCACTTTGCGCAATGCCGAGTTGGGCTTTTTCGGGGTCGTTGTATAAACCCTCGTGCACACACCGCGTTTCTGCGGGCAAGCCTCCATGGCCGGGACTTTGTTCCGTTTCACCACCGGCTTCCGGGGCTTGCGAATGAGCTGGTTAATAGTCGGCATAATCGCGTGTTCCCGAAATCGCCAGTTGGGGCCGGAGCCCGTTATCACCACAGAGCGTATTGCTCTTCCAAATAGTCAATACCGGGGTCGCCGATCTTCCTCAATTGGAAAACCAACACCATCCGATAATAGAAACCTCGCCCACGTAAAACCGCGCCCGAGACCATCAAAAATGTTTCGCTTGTTTGGCGGCAGCGTATAGGGGCTGAACAGCGCCTACGGCCTGCCAGAAAGCGAGCGAAACATACTGACGCGTTCCAATCCCGTCAACCCCCCGAATTGCCGGAATTTTTGCCGAAATAGTCCGGAAAAGCGCTGATGGGCAATGTGACAGGCATTAGCAGCGATCAGATACCGGCCAATCACGGTAAATCTGAAGTGCTTCCGCCTGAGAATCACCCCCCAATCAGCTGGCAGAAATGCAAATTGGCCGCATCGGGAATCTCCAGATGCGGCCAGATAATTTTTAAACGGGCCGATAAATTTTCAGCCCCCCTGGTCTCAGCCCCGGGGGTGGCGGTTTATTCAGCGGCCGGAGAGCTGGCAGCGTCAGTCGTCCCGGTCTCGGCTTCAGTGACCAGAAGCAGCTCTTCCGCCTCAGCGGCCCGCGCCGCGACAGCCTCGGCTTCAACCTTGGCCCGCTCATCGATAATGAGCTGGTCACGATGCTGACTGACATGTTTAAGGCGCGACATCATACCGCCGGTACCCGCCGGGATCAGCCGGCCCACGATAACGTTTTCCTTCAGCCCTTCCAGGGTATCCACCTTGCCGTTGACAGCAGCTTCGGTGAGCACCCGTGTGGTTTCCTGGAAGGAGGCGGCGGAAATGAAGCTGCGGGTCTGCAACGCCGCCTTGGTGATACCTAGCAGCAGTGGATTGCCAACCGCCTGCTTGGCATTTTTCTTTTTGGCAATCCGTTTGTTGATCTCCTCGAACTCGACCAGATCAAGTTGCTCGCCAGGCAGCAAGGTGGTATCGCCGCCTTTGGTGACTTCTACTTTTTGCAGCATCTGCCGCACGATCACCTCGATATGCTTGTCCGAGATGTGCACCCCTTGCAGACGGTAGACCTCCTGGATTTCCTTGACCAGATAGGCCGCCAGTTGCTCAACACCCTTGATGGCCAGGATATCGTGGGGGGCGGGATTGCCGTCGAGGATGTATTCACCTTTTTCGATGAAATCACCTTCCTGCACCTGAAGATGCTTGCTCTTGGGCAACAGATATTCGACCGGATCGGCGCTGGCGTCGACCGGTACAATGCGAATGCGGCGCTTGTTTTTGTAATCGCGGCCAAATTCAATGCGGCCGTCGATTTCCGCGATCACCGCGTGATCCTTGGGCCGCCGTGCCTCGAACAACTCGGCCACCCGCGGCAGTCCGCCGGTGATGTCACGGGTTTTGGCACCCTCGGTGGGGATCCGTGCCAGCACATCGCCGGCCTTCACCTTGTTACCGGGTTCGACCGATAAAATAGCGTCGACACTCATCAGATAACGGGATTCGCCGCCCCGCTCGAGTTTGTAAACTTCGCCATCCTTGCCACGCACTGCAATAGCGGGACGCAAATCGCCGCCCTTGGAGTGGTTGCGCCAGTCAATGACCACGCGCTGGGTGATATGGGTCGCCTCATCGAGCTGTTCGTTGACCGAAACGCCCTCGACCAGATCTTCCAACTCCACCACCCCGTCAACTTCGGTCATGATCGGCCGCGTATAGGGATCCCACTCGGCGATCCTCTGGCCGCGTGTGACTTCATCACCATCGTCAACACTGATCTTGGCGCCATAGACAACTTTCTGGGCACCGCGATCCTTGCCGTCTTTGTCCAGGACCGCAATGGTCACATTGCGGCCCATGGCGATCAGTTTGCCGTTCTTTTCCTTGACGACATTGCGGTTTCTGATTTCTACCGTGCCGCCAAATGCACTTTCGAGGAACGACTGATCGACAACCTGCGCCGTTCCGCCGATGTGGAAAGTACGCATGGTGAGCTGGGTGCCCGGCTCGCCGATGGACTGGGCGGCGATAACTCCGACCGCCTCACCAACATTGACCGGCGTGCCGCGCGCCAGATCGCGACCGTAACACAGGCCGCAACACCCTTGCGCGGCCTTGCAAGTGAGAACGGAACGAACCTTGATCGTTTGAACCCCCGCGGCCTCAATCGCCAGCGACATCTTCTCGTCAACTTCGGTATGAGCCGGGGCGACTACATCACCGGTTTCGGCATGCAGTATATCCTCGGCCATGGTCCTGCCCAGGGCCCGGGTTGAAATCGGTACGACGATTTCACCGCTTTCAATGACGGCGGCAAGCGTAATGCCATCTGTGGTGCCGCAATCATTCTCGGTAATGATCGCATCTTGCGCCACATCGACAAGCCGACGGGTCAGGTAACCGGAGTTGGCGGTTTTCAGCGCCGTATCGGCAAGACCTTTGCGGGCACCATGGGTAGAGTTGAAATATTCAAGAACCGAAAGCCCCTCCTTGAAGTTGGAGATAATCGGCGTCTCGATAATCTCGCCTGACGGCTTGGCCATCAGACCGCGCATGCCGGCAAGCTGCTTCATCTGGGCGGGAGACCCACGGGCGCCGGAATGGGACATCATGTAAATCGAATTGATATCCTTCTGGCGACCGGTTTTTTTATCGATGTGGACCGACTGGATGCGGCCCATCATTTCGTCGGCAACCTTGTCGGTGCATTTGGCCCAGGCGTCGACAACCTTGTTATATTTCTCGCCCTGGGTGATCAGGCCATCGACATATTGCTGCTCATATTCCTTGACCAGATTTCGGGTCTCGTTGACGAGGCCGACTTTGGTGTCGGGAATGAGCATGTCGTCCTTGCCGAATGATATACCGGCCTGGCAACCATGATTGAAACCGAGCGTCATGACCTGGTCGCAGAAAATCACAGTGTCTTTCTGGCCGCAATGGCGGTAGACGGCATCGATCATGCGGCTGATTTCGCGTTTGGTCATCAGCTTGTTGCACAACTCATGGCCGATGCCCGGTTGGCGCGGCAAAAGATCAGCAATTTTCATGCGGCCCGGCGAAGTATCGATCACCAGGTTGAGCGGATTGCCGTCGGCATCGACGGTTTTGTAACGCGCTTTGATTTTTGAATGCAGTGTCACCGCGCCGACATGCAGTGCATGTTCGATCTCAGCCATGGAGCCAAGCACCATGCCCTCACCGGGCTCATTATCCTTGTCGAGGGACAGATAATAAAGACCCAGGACGATATCCTGACTGGGCACGATGATCGGCGTGCCATCGGCGGGATGCAGGATGTTGTTGGTCGACATCATCAAAACGCGGGCTTCAAGCTGAGCTTCCAGCGACAGCGGTACATGGACCGCCATCTGGTCGCCGTCGAAATCGGCATTGAAAGCGGTGCAAACCAGCGGATGCAGCTGGATCGCCTTGCCCTCGATCAGGATGGGTTCGAAGGCCTGAATGCCAAGCCGATGCAAGGTCGGCGCCCGGTTCAATAACACCGGATGCTCGCGGATGACCTCGTCCAGAATGTCCCAGACCTCCGGCTTTTCCTTCTCGACCAGTTTCTTGGCCTGCTTGACGGTTGACGAAAGCCCCTTGGCCTCCAGTCGTGAATAGATGAACGGCTTGAACAGCTCCAGCGCCATCTTCTTGGGCAACCCGCACTGGTGCAGCTTGAGTTCAGGCCCAACCACGATCACTGAACGGCCCGAATAATCGACGCGCTTACCCAGAAGGTTCTGGCGGAAACGGCCCTGTTTGCCTTTCAACATATCGGCAAGGGATTTCAGCGGCCGTTTGTTGGCGCCGGTGATCACCCGGCCACGGCGGCCATTGTCGAACAAGGCATCAACTGATTCCTGCAACATGCGCTTTTCATTGCGGATAATGATATCCGGCGCCCTGAGCTCCATCAGCCTTTTTAGACGGTTATTGCGATTGATCACCCGGCGATAAAGGTCGTTGAGGTCCGAGGTGGCAAAGCGACCGCCATCCAGCGGCACCAACGGGCGCAGCTCGGGCGGGATGACCGGCACCTGGGTGAGGATCATCCATTCGGGCCGATTGCCAGATTCGATGAATGCCATGACAATTTTCAGCCGCTTGGCGAGTTTCTTCGGTTTGAGTTCGGTGGTCGATTCGGCAATCTCCACCCTGAGATCGGCGGCAAGTGTCGGTAAATCCAGCCCTGCGAGAATTTCACGAATAGCCTCGGCGCCAATACCGGCGGTAAAGCTGTCTTCGCCATATTCGTCCTGGGCGTCCATATACTCCTCTTCGGAGAGAAGCTGACGCTCTTTCAGCGACGTCAAACCCGGTTCGGTAACGATGAACCTTTCGAAATAGAGCACCCGCTCCAGATCCTTCAGCGCCATGTCAAGCAAGAGCCCGATGCGGCTGGGTAGTGATTTCAGGAACCAGATATGGGCCACCGGGGCGGCAAGTTCGATATGGCCCATGCGGTCGCGGCGAACCTTTGACAGGGTCACTTCAACGCCGCATTTCTCGCAAATAATGCCTTTGTACTCATAAGCACTCGTAATCTTTCATCGGACCAAAAATGCGCGCGCAGAACAAACCATCGCGTTCAGGTTTGAATGTCCGGTAGTTGATGGTCTCCGGTTTCTTGATCTCACCGTAAGACCAGCTGCGGATTTTTTCCGGGCTGGCGATCGAGATGCGGATCTGATCGAAGACCTGTGGCGGTGCCACCGGATTGAACAGGTTCATGACCTCTTGGTTCATGATCTCACTCCTCTGGCGCGTTTAAAATCGCGCTGTTCGGGCTGGGGACGGCCCTGAATTGGGTTTCACAAGCAAACAAGTCGCGCCGGCGGGGCGGCAAATAACGCTGCCGCGCCGGCGACGATAATTCTATTCGGCAGCCTCACTGGGAACACTGCCCGGAATAACCGAACCGTCGTCGGTCTCCTTCAGCTCGACATTCAGTCCCAGAGAACGCATTTCCTTGACCAACACGTTGAAACTCTCCGGGATGCCGGCCTCAAAGGCATCGTCGCCCCGTACAATGGACTCGTAGACTTTGGTACGGCCGGCGACATCATCGGACTTGACCGTCAGCATTTCCTGCAAGGTGTAGGCGGCGCCATAGGCCTCCAGGGCCCAGACCTCCATCTCGCCGAAGCGCTGGCCGCCAAACTGCGCCTTGCCGCCCAACGGTTGCTGGGTAACCAGGGAGTACGGTCCGATCGAGCGGGCATGGATCTTGTCGTCGACCAGATGGTGCAGTTTGAGGATGTAGATATACCCTACCGTCACCTGACGGTCGAAGGTCTCGCCGGTGCGCCCGTCATAGAGCGTAACCTGACCGCTGGGGTCCAGGCCCGCCTGCTCGAGCATGGTGGTGATGTCGCTTTCATGGGCACCATCGAACACCGGCGTGGCAATTGGCACGCCGCGGCGCAAATTGCCGCCAAGCTCCACCATGCCCTCGTCATCGAGGGAGGCAACGGTGTCGTTGTCACCATAGACTTCCGCAAGGCGGGATTTGAGCGGTTCGATCTTGCCTTCGCGGTGATAGACATCCACCGCTTCGCCAATTTTCTTACCAAGCCCGGCACAGGCCCAGCCCAGATGGGTTTCCAGGATCTGCCCGACATTCATCCGGCTGGGCACCCCAAGCGGATTGAGCACCACATCGACATGGGTGCCGTCTTCCAGGTAAGGCATGTCCTCGACCGGCACGATGCGGCTGATGACACCCTTGTTGCCGTGACGTCCGGCCATCTTGTCGCCGGGCTGCAATTTGCGCTTTACCGCCACAAAGACCTTGACCATTTTCATGACGCCAGGAAGCAACTCGTCGCCGCGCTGTAATTTGTCGACCTTGTCAACAAAACGCCGCTCCAGCCGGCCCTTGGCTTCATCATACTGGCCCCGGATTGCCTCGACCCCGGCCATGGCCTTTTCGCTTTTCAGTGCAATCTCCCACCAATTGCGGCGGGGGACCTCATCAAGATGGGCCTGGGTGATTTTACCGTCGGGCTTGATCTCGCCGGGGCCCGAACCCGCCACCTTGCCGACCAGGGCCGCGGCCAGTCTCGAGAAGACGTTGCGGTCCAAAATCGCCAGCTCGTCGTCCCGATCCTTGGCCAGACGTTCGATTTCCTCGCGCTCGATCGCCATGGCGCGTTCGTCTTTTTCCACCCCGTGACGGTTAAAGACCCGCACCTCGACCACGGTTCCGGAAACTCCGGGGGGCACGCGCAACGAGGTGTCACGCACATCGGAGGCCTTTTCGCCGAAGATGGCGCGCAGGAGTTTTTCCTCCGGCGTCATCGGGCTTTCGCCCTTGGGCGTGATGTTGCCGACCAGAATGTCGCCCGGATTGACTTCGGCGCCGATGTAAACGATGCCCGCCTCATCGAGATTGCGCAAACTCTCCTCGCCGACATTGGGGATATCGCGAGTGATTTCCTCGGGCCCCAACTTGGTATCCCGCGCCATAACCTCGAATTCCTCGATATGGATCGAAGTGTAGACGTCATCGCGCACAATGCGTTCGGAGATGAGGATCGAGTCCTCGAAGTTGTAGCCATTCCACGGCATGAAAGCACAAAGGACATTGCGTCCCAGGGCCAGCTCGCCAAGTTCGGTCGACGGGCCGTCGGCCACCATATCGCCGGCAACAACCTGATCGCCGACCTTCACCAAAGGCCGCTGGTTGATGCAGGTGTCCTGATTGGAACGCTGGAACTTGAGTAGATTGTAGATATCGACGCCGGATTTTGACGGGTCGGTTTCCTCGGTCGCCCGGATGACGATACGGTTGGAGTCAACCTGATCGACAATACCGGTGCGCCTGGCGGCGATGGCGGCGCCACTGTCGCGGGCCACCACTTCTTCCATGCCGGTGCCGACAAATGGCGCTTCGGCGCGTAAGAGCGGCACCGCCTGGCGCTGCATGTTCGAGCCCATCAGCGCCCGGTTGGCGTCATCGTTCTCCAAAAATGGAATGAGAGCAGCGGCCACGGACACCACCTGTTTAGGCGACACATCCATGAAATCGACAACATCGGCGGCCATGAGATGAACATCACCAGCCTGACGGCAGTTGACAAAATCATTGGTGAAGCTGCCGTCAT
This sequence comes from Hyphomicrobiales bacterium, assembly GCA_003232175.1. Lineage (GTDB taxonomy): Bacteria > Pseudomonadota > Alphaproteobacteria > Rhizobiales > SZUA-8 > SZUA-8. Next base: position 10,462 of record QILX01000122.1, read on the forward strand.
CATTGAGCTGGGCATTGGCCTGGGCAATCGTGTATTTGCCTTCTTCCATGGCCGACAGATAGATAACCTCATCAGTCACCTTGTTATCGACAACCCGCCGGTATGGGCTTTCGATAAAGCCGTATTTGTTGACCTTTGCATAAGTCGCAAGAGAATTGATCAAACCGATATTCGGCCCCTCCGGCGTCTCGATCGGGCAGATGCGGCCATAATGGGTAGTGTGAACATCGCGGACCTCAAAACCGGCGCGCTCTCGGGTCAGACCACCCGGCCCAAGGGCCGAAAGCCGGCGCTTATGGGTGATTTCCGACAGCGGGTTGGTCTGATCCATGAACTGGCTCAGCTGCGAGGAGCCGAAGAACTCGCGCACCGCAGCGGCAGCCGGCTTGGCGTTGATCAGATCGTGGGGCATGACTGTGTCGATATCGACTGAGGACATGCGCTCCTTGATCGCCCGCTCCATGCGCAGGAGGCCAACGCGGTACTGGTTTTCCATCAGCTCGCCGACCGAACGCACCCGGCGGTTGCCCAGATGATCGATATCGTCGATATCGCCCTTACCGTCGCGCAAATCGACCACGGTCTTGATCACCGCAAGGATGTCATCCTTACGCAAGACCCGCATGGTATCGGGCGCATCAAGATCGAGCCGCATGTTCATTTTCACCCGGCCGACGGCGGATAGGTCATAACGTTCAGGGTCAAAAAACATCGAGTTGAAAAGGGCCTCGGCGGTTTCCACCGTCGGCGGCTCACCGGGCCTCATGACCCGGTAAACATCGATCAGCGCCCCTTCGCGATCGGAATTCTTATCAACTGCAAGAGTATTGCGAATAAAGGCGCCCTTGTTGACATGATCGATATCCAGAACCCGGAGTTCCTTGAAATCCGCCTCGCCTATGGCTTCGAGGAATTCGGCGCTGATCTCATCACCAGCTGACCCGTAGATCTCACCAGACTCCATATTGACGACATCCAGCGCCAGATACTGGCCGACCAGGTCTTCATCCTGATAGAGCAATTCCTTGAGCCCGGCTTCCGCCAGCTTGTTGGTCAGTCGCGGGGTGATTTTCCGGCCCGCTTCGATGGCAACCTCGCCGGTATCTGCATCGATCAGATCGCCTGCCGCCTTGGCGCCCTTGAGCCGTTCGCCGTCAAATGCCGTCCGCCAGCCTTTTTTCGAGGCTTTGTAGACAAAGGACTCATAAAAGGTTTCGAGGATTTCCTCTGAATCAAGTCCCAGGGAATACAGCAGCGAGGTGGCCGGCAATTTACGCCGGCGGTCTACCCGCACATGCAGGATATCCTTGGCGTCGAATTCAAAATCGAGCCAGGAGCCGCGGTAAGGGATAATCCTTGCCGCAAATAGCAGCTTGCCCGAGGATTGGGTCTTGCCCTTGTCATGGTCGAAGAAGACGCCGGGGCTGCGGTGCATCTGGGAAACGATGACCCGCTCGGTGCCGTTGACGACAAAAGTGCCATTGGACGTCATCAGCGGCATATCGCCCATATAGACGTCTTGTTCCTTGATGTCCTTGACCGATTTGGCGCCGGTATCCTCATCGATTTCAAAAACGATGAGCCGCAAGGTTACCTTCAGCGGCGCGGCATAGGTCATGCCGCGTTGCTGACATTCTTCGACATCATATTTCGGCGGCTCGAAATCGTAACGGACGAATTCGAGCGACGAGGTTCCTGCGAAATCCGCAATCGGAAACACCGAGGTGAAAACCGCCTGTATACCCTGGTCCAGACGACCGCTCTCGGGTTCCTCGACTTGAAGATATTGAAGATATGATGCCCGTTGCACCTCGATGAGGTTGGGCATCTTGGCAACTTCGCGGATTTTGCCGAAATCTTTCCGCACACGCTTACGACCCGTGAACGACTGCACCATGGGGGCTCCTAACTTGACTTCTGAAACCTGTTGCAAAAACCCCCGATTTGACGTGCATGGGGGTTTTTGTAACAGATCGCCGCGAAATCACGGCGAATCACCCCGGCCGGCGAAGGACACGCCCCTCGCCAGCCGGAACCAGGATTATTTTATCTCGACAGTCGCGCCTGCGCCTTCGAGTTGTTCTTTCAGCTTCGCAGCTTCTTCCTTTGAAACTTCTTCCTTGACCGGTTTCGGCGCGGCCTCGACCAGGTCTTTGGCTTCCTTCAGGCCAAGACCGGTGATCGCACGCACCTCTTTGATGACATTGATCTTTTTCTCGCCAAACGAGGCAAGAACAACAGTAAATGAGTCCTTCTCCTCTTCCGCGGCAGCGGCATCGCCACCACCGCCAGCGGCAGCAACAGCCACAGGAGCGGCAGCCGATACCCCCCACTTCTCTTCAAGAAGTTTCGACAGATCAGCAGCTTCAAGTACAGTCAATTTCGATAGATCTTCGACGATTTTATTAAGGTCTGCCATAATATAGCGTCCTTTCGGTTTGAACCAAGTCCTAAGGGGTTTTTAAGCCGCCTCGCCCTTTTGCGCATGCGCATTCAGCACCCGGGCAAGTTGCCCTGCCGGGGCTTTCGTGAGCATCGCAATCCGCGTTGCCGGGGTCTGAAGCATTCTCACAAGATTGCCACGCAGCTCATCCAGCGACGGCAGGCTTGCAAGGGACTTCACGCCCTCGACATTGAGCACCTGGGCACCCATCGCACCGCCAAGAACCGCGAATTGTTCGTTGTCCTTGGCAAATTTGATGGCCGCTTTCGGGGCTGCGACGGGATCGTCGGAATAGGCGATCAATGTCGGACCGGAGAATAGGTCCGTGATGCCTTCCGGCGGGGTCCCGGGAAGAGCGAGTTTGACAAGCCGGTTTTTCGCCACCTTAACGGTGGCGCCGGCCTGTTTCATCTCACCGCGAAGCTCAGTCATCTGCTTCACGGTAAGACCGGCATAGTGGGCCACGACAACCACCCCGGCGTTCTGAAACACCTGGTTGAGTGAGGTGACGAGCTCGACTTTTTGTGCTCGATCCACTTAGCGCTCTCCTCGCGTTTGCGGCCCCTCGATGAAAACCAAGCGGGGCCACTTGTGGTTTAGGCTTTGCCGCTGCCCTGCACCTCCCGGCACTACCGGGAATTACGAAGCAACGACGCTCTCTGCCTGTCCGCCGGCCCGGCGCGAACGCCAATCCGGACTGAGGAGGTTCAAACCGAAGGTGGTAAAACCTTCGGGCCTTACTCCCGTCTCATGCAGGCCGGACCTTTCCAATTCGGCGGTTGGGTCAAATTACGCCGGCAAAACCAGCGCCTGCAGTCTCGGACAAGATCAGCGCGACAATCTCAAGGTTTTGACCCCCAAGATCACGCACCTGCCTTCGGGAGCCAAAGCTCCCTCAGGATCTCGGTTTAGCCGGAAACGCTTCCCGGCTCGATGCGTACCCCCGGCCCCATGGTGGAGCTGAGCGAAATACGCTGAATAAAAGTACCCTTGGCCCCGGTCGGCCTGGCCGAGGTGACCGCGCCGATAAAAGCCCTCGCATTGGACACAAGGTCGGTTTCGGAAAAACTCGCCTTGCCAATTCCGGCGTGAATGAGACCGGCTTTTTCGACCCGAAACTCCACCGCCCCGCCCTTGGCTGACTTCACAGCCTCGGCGACATCCGCCGTCACGGTGCCGACGCGCGGGTTAGGCATCAAACCACGGGGGCCCAGAATTTTACCGAGCCGACCGACAATCCCCATCATGTCCGGAGACGCGATGCAGCGGTCAAAATCAATCTTCCCGGCCTTCACCTGCTCGGCCAGTTCCTCGGCGCCAACAATGTCGGCTCCGGCGGCCTTGGCTTCCTCGGCCTTGGCGTCGCGAGCAAACACCGCCACCCGGACGGTACGGCCGGTGCCGGCGGGAAGCTTGCAGACCCCGCGCACCATCTGGTCGGCATGGCGGGGATCAACGCCAAGGTTCATCGAAATCTCGATGGTCTCGTCGAATTTCGCCTTGGCCCGCTCTTTTACCTGCGCCACGGCCTTGGTAAGATCGATTGCGGTATTGCGATCAACACCTTCAAGGGCGGCCTTCATTCTTTTTCCAAGTTTTGCCATCTGCTTACCCCACAACCTCAAGACCCATGGAACGGGCTGATCCTGCGATGATCTTCTCCGCCGCATCCAGACTATCTGCATTGAGGTCAACCATTTTGGCCTCGGCGATCTCGCGGAGCTGTTTCCGCGTCACCGTGCCAACCGTCTCGCGGCTGGGTTCGGCGGAGCCCTTGTCGACTTTTGCAGCTTTTTTCAGAAAATAAGACGCCGGCGGTGTTTTGGTGATGAAACTGAAGGACTTGTCCGTATAGATGGTAATAACCGTCGGCAGCGGCATGCCCTTTTCCATCTCCTGGGTCTTGGCGTTGAACCCCTTGCAGAATTCCATGATATTCAGCCCGCGCTGACCCAGCGCCGGACCGATTGGTGGCGATGGGGTCGCCGAACCCGCGGGCACCTGCAGTTTCAGGTAACCAGCAATCTTCTTAGCCATTTTAAACGTCTCCCAAAAGATACCGTCCGGATGAAATTCCCGGATCGGCAAGGGTTCGTGGTCCGGTTATTCAGGTGCCCGACGATGAGGAGCGACCTTTCCAAACCTCCCACAAATAAGTGTCAGGCTTTTTCAACCTGAGTGTATTCCAACTCGACCGGCGTCGCCCGACCGAAGATGGAAACCGTAACCTTGAGCCGCGAGCGCTCCTCGTCGATCTCCTCAACCATGCCGGAGAACGAGGCAAACGGGCCATCTGACACCCTCACCGTTTCGCCAATATCAAAACTGATAGTCGATTTGGGTCGCTCGACGCCTTCCTGGACCTGGTGCAGAATACGGTCCGCCTCGGCCTGCGAGATCGGAACCGGCTTTTGCTCGGTGCCCAGAAAACCGGTCACTTTCGGTGTATCCTTGATCAGATGGTAGGCCTCATCGGTCATCTCCATCTTTACCAGCACGTAGCCGGGAAAAAATTTGCGTTCAGACGAAGTCTTGCGGCCCCGCTTCATCTCCGTAATTTCTTCGGTCGGAACCAGGACCTCTTCAAGCTGATCGGCAAGGCCGCGCTGAATGGCCTGCTCCCTGATGGAGTTTGCCACCTGCTTTTCAAAATTCGAATAAGCGTGGACGATGTACCAGCGTTTCTCCAAAACCTCAGCCCCCCAGACCAAGCAGCAGGCTGACACCAAAGCTCAAAATCTGATCGGCGACAAAGAAGAAAATCGCGGCAATAAACACCATCACAAACACCAACGCCGTAGTTACAGTCGTTTCACGGCGTGTCGGCCAGGTGACTTTTGCGACTTCGGCGCGTACCTGCTGAATGAATGTAAAAGGATTGGGTTTTGCCATTTTGAGGACTTGCCGGTTGATAAATCAGGGTGACTAATTTGTGGTGCTTTAAGGTAACTTCGCGGATGTATTTAAGATCTGGACACTCGGCGTGCAACCTTTCATCAGGACCACAAGTAGGAGAGACTTCAAATTTTGGTTTTTTGGGGCTCTGACGCAAGACCAAAAGGCCCTTCCGCCCCTTACCGCCTACAAAGCGACCAGGGAGCGCAACAGCCTTCGATAGAACATCGGATAAACCGCAGGCTTTTTAGACCATCGCCCGGTTGTTCGTCAAGCCGATCCTTGTCTGAGGTCAGAACAGTGAACGCGATTTTCCGCAGCCTTTGAAAAAAGTCGGAATCGGCCATCTGGCTCCAGGCATATAGAGCCGAAAATGCCTGAATAAAATCATGGTTAACGCGGCATTAACGCTCAACCGGCCAAAAAGAACGCCGTGGAACTTTCGTTCCATGCAGGCTACGAGATCAAGGTTCGGAACATGAGCAGTTTGCCTGATAAAAATGAGCGTGGCGACACCGCCGATTTTACTAAAGTCAACGAACTTGTGGCGGCGGGTAAAACCAAAACCGCGGAACGACTGCTGAAGTCCATTGTGGTCGAGGATCCCAACAATGTTGCCGCGCAGGCGCGCCTCGCCGCACTGGCCCTTGATAGCGGCACCCTGGATATTGCCCGAAATGCTCTTGGCGCAGCGTTAGCCCACGCCCCCGACATGCCCGATCTGCATCAATTGCTCGGTCGGCTTCTGGAGGCCCAGGGCAGAGCTAATGAAGCTATCGGAGCATTTGCCAGCGCCATTTCTCTTAAACCGGATCATTTAGCCGCTCACCGAGGACTTGCCCCGCTCCTGTTCCGGCAAAAGCGCTATGAAGAGGCCCGCAAATCGGCAGCGATCGCCCTGGTGTTGGCACCTGATGACGTCAGCATGCTGCTTCTGGCCGCTGATATAGAAAATGCCTGCAAGCAGCCCAAGGCCGTCCTGCCCCTGCTCACCAAAGCGGTGCAGTTGGACCGGGACAACCCGGCTATCTGTCGGCGATTGTGCGAAACCCTGCTCAACCTGGACAAGTTCAAGGAAGCGCTGGTCTGGGGAAACCAGGCGTGGAAATTGGACCCAACAATCGGGCAGTCGGCATTGAGTTATGCCCTCGCCCTTGATGCGTTCAAACTCTATGCGGATGTAGTCAAAACCCTGGAGCAGGCTTTACGTCAATGCCAGATGAGCAATGGCCAAATCGCTTTTGCGGAAAACCTTATCGCCCGCGCCCTGACCAATCTGGGCCGGCGGGAGGAAGCTTTACGCCATGCGCGATGCGCCATCGACAGTTCTGACGATAATACTTCTTATGCCAGCACCTACTGCCGAGCCCTGAACAATGTCGGCCGGGTCGAAGATGCGGTCAGCTTTGCCAAAGACCTTCAGAAACGGCTGCCCAGCAATCCCGGCGCCGCCATTGTCCTGGCCTATGCACTACGCGAATGCGGCGAATATCAGCTATCAGAGGACATCTACGCCTCGGTGATCAATTCGCCCAACAAACGATCCGAAGCCGTATTCGGCATGTCCATGATTCAACTGATACAGGGCCGCTACCGTGTCGGATTTGAAAATTACGAAGCCCGTCTTGAGCCGCCGGTCCAGGTTATAAACCCCAAACCACCATTGCCGATGTGGGACGGAACACCAGACCCTGACATCAAACTGGTGATATTGCGCGAACAGGGCATGGGTGACGAATTCCAGTTCTGCCGCTTTGTCGCTGAAGCCCGCAAGCGGGTTGGTTATCTGAATTACGTGACCTACCCGTCCATGGTGCGCATTCTCGCCCCGGCGCTGGATGGTGTGGAAGTGTCAGCCGATAATATGACCGGCAATAAGGCAGACGGCTATAAATGGCGTTGGCTGCCGTTGATGAGCCTGCCCCATGCGCTTGGTATCGAGGATGAGGATTTTGCCAACCAGCCGCCCTATCTGCGCGCCGAACCCGAAGCGGTAAAAACCATGGCCCGGCGGATAAAAACCGGCCGGCTCAAGGTGGGCATCACCTGGCAGGGCAGCCCGACCTCACAAGTCGAGCGCGGCCGGTCTTTGCCGCTGGCTGCTTTTGCGCCTTTTGCGGCGCTAGATGGGGTGCATTTTTATTCCCTGCAGAAAAACCACGGTCTTGACCAGCTGCAAAACGTGCCGTTCCGGGATCGCATCACTGACTTTGGCGAAAGTTTCGATGCCGACGAAGACGCATTTGTCGATACCGCCGGCGCCATGATGAATTTGGATCTCATCATTACTTCCGACACATCCATCGCCCATCTTGCCGGCGCGCTTGGCCGACCGTGTTATGTCATCCTGCAGCACCAGGCCGAATGGCGCTGGGGCATATCCGGCGATCGTTCCATCTGGTATCCCACGTTGCGACTTGCCCGTCAGACCACGCCCGGAGACTGGAATTCAGCCATTGTACCGGCAGCAAAAGCCATAAAAGAATTGGTGCCCCCACCGGTATTGGAATCCGCTAAATAAAGGCAAGAGTCCGATTGACCGAAATATCGTCAGGCTAAAACTCGGCCCTGCCTGAAATGGCAGGAGTGGAGGGGATCGAACCCCCAACCCCCGGTTTTGGAGACCGGTGCTCTACCAATTGAGCTACACTCCTTGACCCGGCGCATAGCCGGAGCGGCGTCCTTCATAGTCGCCCGCACCGCTGCCCGCAAGACAGAGGTTAGCACATGAATGATTTGGGAAAGTGGAGCGGGTAGCGGGAATCGAACCCGCACCTTAAGCTTGGAAGGCTCTTATGATACCATTTCACCATACCCGCTCAGTAGATTCACCTCATATTTCAAAGGGTTTTCGGCGTCAAGGACAACGATCATCCACGCTCAGGCACCGCGTTACCACAGATGGTGGAGGGGGTTGGATTCGAACCAACGTAGGCATAGCCAACGGGTTTACAGCCCGTCCCCTTTAGCCACTCGGGCACCCCTCCATAGACGCCGAGCAAAGACCGCAAGGCCAAATCGCCATGCAATCGTCCGCGCTTTATCGAAATCTGGCCCCCATGTGTCAACTGCAAAGTGAATTCGGCGCCGGTGGATGCCGGTTTAATTCAGCGATCCGGCCTGCGAAACGACCGCGCGATATTGACGTGGGGAAGCAAAATCGTGAAAAATGGTCACGCGGCCGGGCCAGTTCAAAGGGTGGAATCTGGCGGGATTGCCGGGTTTGAGTGATGAAAGGTGGGTGCCGCTTTGGCTGAAATAGATTTAGGATTCTCGCTGGGCGGCAAAGTTGCATTAATCACCGGCGGCTCGGCGGGAATTGGCGCTGCCATTGCCGACGCATTTGCGCAAAAAGGCGCCAAGGTCGCGATCATAGGCCGCAATGAGCGCGCCGCGCGCGAAAAAGCGGCCGAACTTGTCAAGGCCGGCGCCGAAGCCCGGGCCTTTATTTGCGATGTGTCCAAAAAAGCCGATGTTGATGCCATGGTCGGGGCGGTGCAGGCGCATTTTGGAACCATCGACATATTGGTGAACAATGCCGGCATCGCCGAATTGGCGCCGGCGGAGGAATTGACCCTGGACGCCTGGCAGAAAACTATCGACATCAATCTGACTGGTTGTTTTCTTGTCGCCCAGGCCGTCGGTCGGCTGATGATCAGCGCCAGACGCGGTAAAATCATCAATATGGCCTCCCAGGCAGGCTCGGTCGCGATCGCCGACCACATCGCTTATTGTGCATCCAAATTTGCCCTGATCGGCGTAACCAAAACCCTGGCTCTGGAGTGGGGATGTCATGGCATCACCGTAAACTCGATATCGCCAACCGTGGTTCTGACACCGCTGGGTCGTCAGGTCTGGTCCGGTGAAAAGGGCGAGGCGATGAAAGCACAAATCCCCAGCGGCCGATTTGCCGAACCTGAGGAAATCGCCGCTGCGGCCGTATTTCTGGCCTCCGGCGCCGCGGACATGATAAATGGTGCCGATCTGATCATCGATGGCGGCTATACAATCAAATGAACTGCCGGGCACTTGTTCCGTATTTTTCCATCATCTGACCACCCGTTCGAATGTAAACTGACATTTCATCTTCATGACCCGCTGGTCTGGATATTTTTGGGCACAAACGGTACCATTACATGCGCAAGAAAAATCCAAAATCCAAGCGTTTAGATGGACTTCTGAACATTTACGGGTTGCACGCCGCCAGCGCCGCGTTACGAAATCCCGCCCGGACTATCGTCAGCGCAACCGCAACCCGTAACGCCACCAATCGCCTCGCTGAACAATTGGCAGCCCGGGATATTTCCCCGACCCTGGCCGAACCTCGCGATCTTGACCGTATGCTGGGTCGCGAGGCGGTACATCAGGGCATTGCGGTAACGGTGTCGCCCCTGCCCCCGATTACGTTGTTGGATCTTATCGGCGGTGACGGCACATTGCTTGTCCTGGACCAGGTCACCGATCCGCGCAATATCGGCGCGATATTGCGCATTGCCGCGGCATTCTCGGTTCGCGGCCTCATCGTTACCCGCCGCAACTGGCCCGGGGAAACCGGAGTGCTCGCCAAAGCGGCATCTGGCGGCCTGGAACATGTCCGGATCTGCGAGACCGCAAATCTTGCCAGGGCCCTTGAAACGATGAATGACAGCGGCTTTACAGTCGTCGGCCTGGACAGCGCCGGCGACACTGCCTTGAGTGAACTGGATTATAACCCGAAAAACGCTCTGGTCCTTGGCGCCGAAGGTGCCGGACTACGCCGATTGAGCCGGGTGCACTGCACCTATATTGCCAGATTGGATTTACCGGGCGCCATCCGCAGCATCAATGTCGCAACCGCTGCGGCTCTTGCGCTGCAAACACTTCACGGGGCCAAAGCCGCTTCGGACTAGAGCGTTTCCGTTTTTAACGGAAGCGCGCAAGGCAGCAAGCGCTGCCCGGCGTGAATGCGCCGCGCCCGTGCAAGGCTCGGTGCATAGCACCGAAATAGCCGTGAGCGAAAA
>QILX01000158.1 GCA_003232175.1 Hyphomicrobiales bacterium
AAATCCAGGCGGGATGAGCATTTCGGGTCGCCACGGCATGCCCTACAGGCCGGACCATCCGAGAGCTGCGGGTTATAGTGGTAAACGGTGAGCAAATGCAAGAGGGCCGGTGCCGTACCCGTCAAAACACAAAATACTCTAACTGCCAGCAACCAGCGCCGGACGGGCTTCGGGACTTTCCTCGGCAACCCCTTCTTCGTCAATTTCAAGGGCAGTGATTTTTTCACCTCGGCTGGTAACCTTGCGGGCCGAGGTACTGATATCCTCGATAGCCCGACCGGCCAGATCAAAATGTTTGGAAAGTTTGGACACCCGGTCACGCAACCGACCGACATCATCCATCATCTTGGCGACTTCGAGCTGAATGCCGCATATGGGCGTCTTTCATCACCGCCTGCATTGTTTGCACCGCCAACATCAGCATGTTTGGTGAAACGATAATCACCCGGACTTTGTAAGCTTTCTGGATGATATCGTCGAAATTTTCGTACAGATCTGCATACAGGGACTCTGAGGGTACAAACATAATCAGCGTGTCCTGGGTTTCACCCAACACACGGTATCTCTTGGCGATATCGGTGATGTGTTTTCCGACATCAATGCGGATCCGTGCCGCCGCCTCCCGGGCTTCCGCATCGTTGTTAGCCGCCTTGAGAGCCGAAAATCCCTCGAGAGGAAATTTGGCGTCGATAACAACCACCTGTTCGCTGTCGGGCATGTTGACCACGCAATCAGGCCGTCTGCCGTTTGAAAGCGTATGCTGGAAGGAGTAGCTGTTTTTAGGCAGCCCATCGGCGACAATCGCCTCCATGCGGCCCTGCCCGAAGGCGCCGCGGGTTTGTTTGTTGGCCAGAATCTGCTGAAGCCCGACCACGCGGCTGGAGAGCTCGGTAAGATTGCGCTGGGCATTGTCGATCACCGCCAGGCGTTCCGCCAGATGGGTTAGATTCTCCCCGGTCGCCCGGCTGCTTTCGGCAAGGTTCTGCCCCATGCGATGGCTGACCTGATCAAGGCGCTCGTTCAGGGCGCGTTTGAGTTCTGACTGACCCGAACTGGTCTGCTCCGCAACCGACTGCATGCGCCCGGTCATCTCGCTCTGCAGATAGGCCAGGTCACGCAACCGGTTTTCCATGTCCGCCGCTTCTGCGACCCGACGCCGCTGGCCAAAAATCAGAATTATGGTGATAAGGAGTAAGAAAATTAACGCCAGCCCTGCTCCGACGACCACCGCTTCGCCAAGACTGACCTCACGACCGCCAATAGCGAAGAGTATGTTCTGCATCTGTTGTCCTCGCCTTGTCCCTTATGATTCGCCGATTTAGTATAGATCAAAACGCGAACGCGAGGCTCAGGACCTGTTGACGCGGCCAGCGGCAGTCATCTATTTCAGGCTCATGACCATACGCCCAATCATCTGCATTCCCGATCCGCGCCTGCGCCAGGTGTCCAAACCGGTCGAAAAGGTCGATGATGAGTTGCGTGCGCTGATGGATGATATGCTGGAAACCATGATCGATGCCCCTGGTATCGGCCTGGCCGCCATCCAGATTGCCTTGCCAATCCGAGTGGTTGTCATTGATTGCAGTGAACGCGAATATGAGAACGAGGAGACAAAAAGCCCACCCAGGCAATCAAAGCCGATCTATTTCGTCAATCCCGAAATCGCCTGGGTTTCAGAGGAGATAAAATCCCATGAGGAAGGGTGCCTGTCTATACCGGACTATTTCGAGATGGTGGAGCGTCCGTCGGCATGCCGGGTTCGGTATGACGACTATGAAGGTAAACCCCAGGACCTTCTTTGCGAGGGCATTCTTGCAACCTGCATCCAGCACGAGGTCGATCACTTGAACGGGATATTGTTTATCGATTATCTGTCGCGGCTGAAACGCGATCGGGTTATGCGAAAATTCCAAAAGGCGGCTAAAGAACGCATTCGCGGCGACGCTTGAAGGCATTCCCATGACCCTTCGTCTCGCATTTATGGGCACACCGGATTTTTCCGTGCCAACCTTGGCGGAGATCGTCGATGCTGGTCACGAGATTGCCACGGTTTACACTCAGCCGCCTCGCGCCGCAGGACGCGGGCTGGCACCTCGCACAAGCCCGGTGCAGAACTTTGCGGGCTCCCACGGCATCGAGGTCAGAACCCCGCTGAGCCTGCGTGATGAGACGATATGGACTGAAATTGCGGCGCTGGAACTTGATGCCGTCATCGTAGTCGCCTATGGGCTCATCTTGCCGCAGCAGGTGCTCGATGCTCCGCGCCACGGCTGTTTGAACCTTCATGCCTCACTGTTGCCGCGCTGGCGCGGCGCGGCACCTATCCAAAGGGCAATCATGGCTGGAGATACCCAGACCGGGGTCAATGTGATGCATATGGAGGCCGGTCTTGATACCGGACCGGTGTGCCTGGCCAAAACCGTGGCCATTGGCCCTGATACCACGGCCGGCGAGCTCCACGATACCCTGGCGGCCGCCGGCGGCCTTTTGATGGTACAGGCCCTGACGGCGCTTGAGGATGGTAACCTTATTTGTATGGCACAGGTGACCGAGGGTGCAAGCTATGCCAGAAAAATCGCCAAATCGGAGACCAGGATCAACTGGTCGCGGCCGGCGGCGGAGGTTCACAACCATATACGCGGATTGGCGCCTTTCCCCGGAGCCTGGTTCGAAATTCCGACAAAAATGGGCCTCGCGCGGGTCAAGGTGCTCGGGTCGAAACTGGTATCGGGCTCGAGCGAGCCGGGCACGGTTTTGAACGAAAAACTGGATATTGCCTGCACAGAGGGGGCGGTGCGGCTGACATTTGTCCAGCGTGCCGGAAAAGCCACAACAGACGGGCCGTCTTTTGCACGCGGTGCGTCGTTGCGCGCCGGAATCGTGGTTGAATAGTCTTTCACCACCATAAAACTCTTGTCCCCATAGCTAACGGGCGGTACCCCTGATGCCCATGATGCGCAAACAGATCATCGCAGCATGGGCACTGATCGGCACCATGATTGGAGGAGCCGCTCCGGCCTGGGGTCAGATACCCGATTGCGATCTTAAGACAGGTGGAACGGCTAAGGTCAGATCCATTGTCGACGGCGATACACTGGTTCTGGACGATGGCAGCCAGGTGCGGCTTGTCGGCACTCAGGCGCCGAAACTTCCTCTGAGCCGCAAGGGTTTCCGCATCTGGCCGCTGGCGCCAGAAGCCAAGGCTGCCCTTTCCGAATTAACCTTGGGCAAAACCGTGCTCTTAAGATATGGCGGCCTGCGCACCGATCGCCATGGCCGACGGCTCGCCCACCTGTTCGTTGGTGACAAAAAAATCTGGGTCCAGGGCGAAATGGTTGCCCGCGGCCTTGCCCGGACCTATTCCTTTTTCGATAACCGCATTTGCGTTCGCCAACTTCAGGCGCGCGAAGCAGTCGCAAGGGGCAACAGACTGGGAATATGGAAGCTGGATTATTATGATCTACGGGTGTCGTCGGAAACCAAGCAGCTGCTCAAGTTGGTTAACAGCTTTCAGCTTGTTGAAGGCCGGGTCACCGATGTCGCCAAAGTGCGGGGGCGAGTCTTCCTTAATTTCGGCCAGAATTTCCGCAATGATTTTACCGCGGTTATTGCGCCAAGAGATGTAAAGCGGTTTGCTGGCGGGTCGATAGATCTGTTGTCGCTGAAAGGCGCCACGATCAGAGTGCGAGGATGGGTGGAGAGTTTCAATGGACCTGCAATTGACGTTACCCACCCCGAACAGATTGAAATTCTAAAGTAAACTGTCCAGAAGGTTTTTGTGGTTAGGTCTTAACTATGGTTCTGTCCGCGTTTGTACATAGAATCGGCGGCTTCGCTCTGTTGTTGGGCCTGTCCGGCTGCGCTCAAGGCCTTGAGGGCGATACTGGGCTTATTCCGCTGATTTCTGTCCGCGAGGAGGCCGAAATCGGACGTGCCCAGCATCCAAGAATGCTGGTTAAATTTGGCGGCGCCTATGACGACAAGCCGCTTGACGAATATATTGGCGATCTGACGACAAATCTGGCGCGGCGGGCCGGAATTCCAGGGGTCAGGAAAGTCACTGTGCTCAATACACCCGGTGTCAATGCCTTCGCGCTGCCTGGGGGGTATATCTATGTCACAAGGGGCCTGCTGGCGCTGGCCAATGATGAGGCCGAGCTGGCCATGGTCATCTCCCATGAAATTGGCCACGTGGCGGCGCGCCACCCCGCCAAACGCATCGCCCGGGTCGCAAATGCACAATTGCTCGACAATCCCATCGGTCGCCTCTTTACAATTGGCCCAGCGCGAATGATCAATTCCCTGGGCTCGGAGGGTTATGTCGCCCTTTATTCGCGCCTCCAGGAATTTGAGGCCGATGCGCTCGGTATCCGCGTTGGCGCCGATGCCGGTTATCTGCCGGCGGCCTCAACATCATTCCTAAAATCCATGGGACGTGATCAGGATTTGCGCAATGCCGGGTTAAACCGAAACCAATCCCGGAACGACGGCGACTATATGTCAGCGCATCCGCCAACTCCCGACAGGTTTGTAAGGGCGCAACAAGTCGTCGCCAGTCTGCCGGCTACCGGAGAAAGACGCCGGGATGCTTATCTGGCAAAAATTGACGGCCTGGTTTTTGGCGACAGCCGGGAAAATGGCGTGGTGCGCGGCCGCGAATTCCTCCAGCCGGTGCTCGGCTTTGCATTCAAGGTGCCCCCTGGGTTTGCCATTCAAAACCGGCCCAACGCCATCATCGCGTTAGGACCCAACAAATCCATATTACTATTCGACGGCGCCCTGGTTGATGACACCATGCCCATCGCCGATTACCTTGTCCGCGACTGGGCCGAAAAATTGACCCTGTCCGGGGTGCAAAAATTCCGCTTTAACAATCTGGAGGCAGCGTCCGGCTACGCAAGCATCGGGGATCGCGAAGTGCGGCTGGTGGCGATCCGACAGGATGCCGAAAGGGTCTATCGGTTTATTATCATGGACCAGAAAGGCGCGCTGGCGGGCTTTGACGGCAAGTATCTTAAATTTGTCAAATCCTTCCGCCAACTCAGCTTTTCAGAAGCAAAAGCCATTCAACCTTTGCGCATCCGCATCCGCACCGTCCGGCCCGGCGATACCGCAGAAAGCCTGAGCGCCCGGATGCCTTTTGCAAAACGCAAAGCCGAACGTTTCCGTGTGTTGAACGGTCTTGATCGGGGCGAACAACCGCGTGTCGGCCAGCGGGTCAAGCTGGTCGTCGGCTGACCCGACCACTGTGGCTTTAGAGCCCGCGTCCCATTGCTAGATATTTTTCTTGCCGGTCTTTGGCAATTTCATCGGCGCTCATTCCGTCAAAAGTCGCAAGAGCCTCATCTATGGCCTTTCCGACCGCCAGTACTGCTTCGACAGGTTGGCGGTGTGCGCCGCCCAGAGGTTCCTTGACGACATGGTCAACGACGCCGAAACCCACCAGATCCTGAGCGGTGATCCGCATGGAGTTGGCTGCATCTTTCGCCCTTGAGCTGTCGCGCCATAAAATTGACGCAGAGGCCTCGGGCGAAGCCACGGTATAGATGGCATGTTCCAGCATCAGCACCCGGCTGGCGGTGGCAATAGCAACCGCGCCGCCGGAACCGCCTTCGCCGATGACGATGGAGATAAAGGGCACATTGACCTTCAGCGACATTTGTGTGCAACGCGCTATGGCTTCGGACTGCCCGCGCTGCTCAGCGCCGATACCGGGATAAGCACCGGCGGTATCGACAAGGCTTATGATCGGCAGGCCAAAACGGTCTGCCATTTCCATCAGCCGAATGGCTTTGCGGTAGCCTTCAGGACGGGCCATGCCGAAATTATGTTTAATGCGCGCCTCGGTATCAGAGCCCTTTTCCTGGCCAATCACCATGACCGGCCGTCCTCTGAACCGGGCCGGGCCACCCAGAATGGCATGGTCTTCTGCAAACCGACGGTCACCGGCGAGCGGCGTGAATTCGTCAAACAATTTAGCGATATAGTCGGAAAAATGCGGGCGGTCAGGGTGACGGGCCACTTGAGTTTTCTGCCACGGGGTAAGATTGGAGTAGACCTCGCCCAGAGCTTCTTTGGCTTTTTTTTCTACACGGGTGATCTCGCCATTTATGGCGTCGGGTTCGCCATCATCCGGCAGGGCGCGCAACTCGGCAAGTTTGCCTTCAAGGTCAGCGATCGGTTTTTCAAAATCGAGGTAGGTCTGCATTTCGCCGTCCCGCAATTTATCTTACTTCGATCTTTAATTGAGCCGGGAGAAGATACAAGTCAAGCCGGGTGTCCGGATAACCGGCAGCGCCACTTCGATTATTTACGGTTAGCCAGCGGGTGGTGATCGTTAACCAGTCGTTTCAGCCTTTCATCGAGCACGTGGGTATAGATCTGCGTGGTGGATATGTCGGCGTGGCCCAGCATCTGCTGTACGGATCGCAAATCCGCACCATGGGCCAGAAGATGGCTGGCAAAGGCATGACGAAGCACATGGGGCGAAATTTTCTCGGTGACAAGCCCAGCGCGGGCAGCAAATGCCTTGAGATCTTGTCCAAAACGCTGCCTGGTCAAATGCCCTTGGGCGGCGCTGGAGGGGAAAAGCCAACGCCCCGTGTCGCGGCCTGATCTGGCCAAGGCAGCAAGATATGCATCAGTGGCCAGGCGCGCTGGCTCAGTCAACGGCACCAGACGCTCGCGTCCACCTTTGCCGACTATGGCAAGGACCTCGCGGCCCGGCAAGGCGGCGACCCGTGGCAGGCTGACAAGCTCGCTGACACGGAGACCTGTGGCATAGAGAATTTCGATCAGGCAGACGAAGCGTAAGGCGCGGGTTTGCACAAAATCGGTTGATCTGCCTTGAGCCGCTTCTTCCGCCTCGACATAAGCTCGGGCGATCAGCCGGGTTACATCGGCCTCGCTCATATCCCGGGGCAGGGGGCGACCAGTACGGGGCCGCGCCACACCGTGTGCCGGGTCGTCGGCTCGCAGGTGTTCGGCCAGCAGAAACCGGTGAAACTGTTTGATGGCGGAAAGATGCCGCGCTGAAGTGGTTGCCGCCAGACCGCGCCGGCTAAGGCTGGACATATAGGCGCTCACATCGTCCTCGCTGGCCGCCAGAACATCGGTCTTGCGTCGCGCCAATGCGGCCAGATAGGCGTCCAGATCGCGAGTATAGGCCTCGGTGGTATTGCCGGCGGCGCCGCGCTCGACACTCATCATTTCAACAAAGGCTTCCGCCAGAGAGGTATCGGAAGGTTTAGCCATGGCAGCTAACAACCGGGCACTAAAGACGGGCCATCAGATAATCGGCGGCCAGTCGCCGCGCCTCACCTTCAAGGCCCAGCCCGCGCAAGGCGCCAATAGCGCGGGAAAGCGGTTCAATCTTGATCTTGCCGATATTTACGCGGCTCAACGGCGCCAGGGCTCTGATCGCCTCCACCGGGCCGGCGGACGCCGCTTGTGAAGCCGGGGGTGGGGGGGTGCCGGCAATTTTTGCCAGTACCTGGGGTACTTCATCGCCCAGGGCCGCCAGAAGCCGGGCTTCGGTGGAAATGAACGCCCGGTCGGCGCGCGAAAGCCTGACCGAACTGATATTGGAACCAAGAGCTCCTGACCCCAGGCCAAACCCTGCGTCGGGGGCCAGAATTGCCGCAATGGCTTTCAGTTTGTGGGCGTAGATGGGTTTGAAGCGGGCTTTGGCATTGTCGGCGAATTCACCAGCGGCAATCCATCCCGCCGCGATATCGGGACGGTCGGCGTCGAAAAGCAGTCTCGCCGCGCCTGCCGCATACCGCGCCAGTTCCGGTCGCGGCACAATGGCACCAACGATGTCTGAAAATAATACCGCCGCCGACGTACCAGACCCCGATTTCCGTGCGCCCTCATAAGCAGCGACAGAAAGGGCCATGCGGGTTTGATCATCGCCGATCTCTTCGAGCAGGCGGTAAATCGACGCCCGACCGATTGCCGATCCGGCGGCTTTGGATTTAAGCGCTGTGGCGGGGTCAAAATCAGGTGGCGCGATTTGTGCGTAAAGAGCGTCCAGTTCGGAATAATTTGCAATCCCTGCGGCCACCAGGCGCTCGGTTGCCGCGAGCGTCAGCGCAGGATTGGCGGATTTTCGTGTGATGCCGGAAAGAACCGCCAGATCGGCTTTGTCAATAAGGCGGTCGGGGATAGGTATGCCGGTTTTGGTAAATAGCGCCACATGGATTGGCCGCAGGGTCTTGGCGCGCCGGCTGTTGATTTTTGGGGTTTTGCCGGAAATCGCACCCGCAATCAAAGCCCGGTAAAGAGCATCGCCGCCACCCTGATCCTTGAGAATTCCGGCAATAAGCCTTGCCGCTTTTTTATCGCCACTTTGGAGTTTGCAAAACGCCAGTACCTCCAGAAGCGCGAAGGTCGGCCCAGGCGCCGCGCCTTTGGGCAGATCGGAGACATCGGCAACACCGCAAGCCTGGCCCTCTCGCCCCAGAGCCAGAAACATCGTTGCAGTGGCGGCAAGACGGGCAACGCCCTGGCCTTCGATTTCAACGACAGCTCCGGTCGCATCCTCAATAAACCCCAGCCGATAGAGCGCCCGCGCTCGCGCCAGACCATCGGCACCGCGCGTATCGCGGAATGAGCCGTCGCCTAGCAATTCGCGCATTGTGGACTGGGTGCCGGCTGTCGGCATGGGCCCGACTATCTGATCGAACAGGCCGGCAAATACCCCATCAATGGAACTGTTGGCCGCCCCGGCCAGCCCAGGTTGCACCGGTTGTCCAGTTCGCCCCGGGTTTGATCCTGTTACCGGCAACGTACCAAGAACGCCCTGACCGGTACCCAAATTCTGGCTTTGGTCGGGTAGGGTAATTTGCGGCTCGGGCTGAGACGGGTTTAAAGGTGGCAGCTGACCCGGTTGCACCGGTTCGGGCTGGATACCGCCGGTGTCGTTTCCTCCAGACAACGGAGGCAAAATGGAACGGGGCTGGGCCAAGGCCTGGGACGCAGAGAAGGCAAGACCCAGGACAAAGACAAAACCCAATGTAGCTAAAGGGCCGGCAGAAGATGTTATATTTTTCGCCATCCTCATGTCAGTGGGCATTGGCCTTATTCGTCACGAAAAATTTTCAGTTTGGATTTCTGCACGTTGTGCTTGATCTCGCGAGGTTCGGGTTCGACAAAATTTACCAGGACAATGACACTGCCATAACCGACCCCGCCTAAGATAATAAGGGTTAAAAGCAGTTTTAAAATGGCTGGCATGAAATTTCCCGCTGAATGGCCTGGTTGCTCGATACAAATTGGAGTCTTGCTCAATTTTACTAAAATCGCAAATTGGCGGAATGAAGGTGAAGCTTGCCGGCTGGCCTGACGGTACTATAACGGGTGCTCCAAAGGGACTGGATGACCAAATCAAAACTCAACGCCGGCAAGACGGCCCGGATCACAGATGTCCTCGGCAAAAGGTCAATTGTTCTGATTGGCCTTATGGGCGCTGGAAAAACCACCATTGGGAGACGGTTGGCCGTGGCAATGTCTTTGCCTTTTGTCGACGCCGATAACGCCATTGAAGATGCTGCCGGCATGACAATTGCAGAGGTTTTTGAACACCATGGCGAAGCCCATTTTCGAGATGGAGAACGAAAAGTTATTGCGCGACTTTTAAATAACGGCCCGCAGGTTCTTTCCACCGGAGGCGGGGCCTATATGGACGAACAGACGCGTCAGAGCCTAGCCGGTACGGGCATTACCGTTTGGCTTCGCGCTGATCTGGACCTGTTGATCGACCGGACGGCGCGGCGCAACACAAGGCCATTGCTGAAAAATGATCCCCGCGGAACCTTGCGGCGGCTGATCGATGAACGCCATCCGACCTATGGCCTCGCCGACATCACTGTTGACAGCCGCGATGTTCCTCACGAATTGATGGTCACTGAGATTCTTGAGCGACTGACGGAATTTCTTTTTGCCAGCGCATCGCCGATGTCAAACTCTCAATGACAAATATTGCTTCAGAATATAAACCGGTAAGAGTGGACCTTGGAAACCGCGGCTACGATATTCATATCGGACCCGATTTGATCGAAGGCGCCGGCGGACTAATCGGCCCATATCTGCGTCGACCGAAAACCGCCATCGTTACCGATAGCAATCTGGCTGACCATCACCTCTCCAGGCTTACAGCCAGCCTGGCCGATAGAAACATTACTGTTTCAGCCATTATTTTGCCGGCCGGCGAGGCCAGTAAATCGTTCACGGAGCTGGGCCGCGTCTGCGAGGCGCTGATTGATGCCGGCATCGAACGCCGCGATACGATCATCGCCTTTGGTGGCGGCGTGGTTGGTGATCTGGCCGGATTTGCCGCAGCTTCCATTCACCGGGGCATCGGATTTGTGCAAATACCAACCACGTTGCTGGCCCAGGTCGACAGCTCCGTCGGTGGCAAGACCGGCATCAACCTGTCCCACGGCAAAAACCTTGTCGGCGCCTTTCACCAGCCGTCCCTGGTCCTGGCCGATACCGGTGTGCTCGACAGCCTGCCGGATCGCGAAATCAGGGCCGGATATGCCGAAGTCGTGAAATACGCACTTATCGATAACCGGCCGTTTTTCGACTGGCTGGAGACCAACGCCACAGCGGTTCTGGAGCGGTCCGGTGCTGAACGCGCATATGCGATCCGGCAAAGCTGCTTGAGCAAGGCCGCCATCGTCGCCGCGGACGAGCGGGAGAACGGTGCGCGGGCCCTGCTCAATCTGGGGCATACCTTTGGGCATGCCCTGGAGGCGGCGATTGGGTATACTGGTGAGCTGTTACATGGCGAAGCGGTCTCCATCGGCACAGCGCTGGCATTCGATCTGTCGGCTCGCCTTGGTTTTACCTCCCAGGCCCAAGCCGACCTCGTCAGTGCGCATCTGGCACGGGCCGGCCTGCCGACTGGCATATCCAGCCTGTCCAACCGGCTGCCTAACGCAAATGGTCTGTTGCGCTTGATGGGCAAAGACAAAAAGGTCGTCGGCGGCACCAAAACCCTTGTGCTCGTGCGCGGTATTGGCGAAGCCTTTCTCACTTGCGATGTGAACGATAAGGTTCTGTTGGACTTTTTGGCGGTAAAACTCAATCCATGACTGAAACCATTATACTGACCGCGATCGCCATCGTTGTTTTGTTGGTCATTTCCGCATTTTTTTCCGGTTCCGAAACAGCACTGACAGCGGCGTCCCGAGCGCGGCTGCACCACCTTGAACAACGGGGCTCGGAAGCCGCCAAACGGGTGGCGGCCCTGATCGAGCGGCGCGAACGGCTGATCGGTGCGATTTTGCTCGGCAATAATTTGGTCAATATCCTTGCCTCGGTCCTTGCGACCAGTTTGTTTGTGCAAATATTCGGCGCCAAGGGCGTTGTCTGGGCCACCTTGGTGATGACGGTACTGGTGGTCATATTTGCCGAAGTGATGCCCAAAACCTATGCCATCACCAATCCTGAGCGCGCGGCACTGCGGGCAAGCCTGCCGCTAAAATATATAGTCGCGGTGTTTGCTCCTATAACCATGGCGGTTGAAATCGTCGTGCAACGGGCGCTGGCGCTCTTTGGCGCCGATACCAAGGGCCGGGCAGTCCTGTCGGCGCGGGAGGAGCTTCGCGGCGCCATCCAGCTTCACCATCTTGAAGGAAAATTCGTCAAGGACGACCGTGACATGCTGGGCGGGATTCTGGATCTGTCTGACCTCGAAGTCTCCGATGTCATGGTGCACCGGACGGGCATGAAAATGATCGATGCGGACACTCCGAATTCCGAAGCCATCGAAAAAATTCTCGCCAGCGGTCATACGCGCGTGCCGTTGTGGAAAAACGAACCCGATAACATCATCGGCGTCATCCACGCCAAAGATATCCTGAGGGCGATAACGGCAAACAGGGGCGATGCCTCAAATATCGATCTGGTGGCTCTGGCGGCCAAACCCTGGTTTGTACCCGATTCAACCTCTCTGACCGATCAGCTCAATGCGTTTTTGAAGCGGAATGCTCATTTTTCCATTGTCGTTGACGAGTATGGCGAGCTCATGGGTTTGGTCACGCTGGAAGACATTCTGGAGGTTATCGTGGGCGAGATCGCCGACGAGCATGACGCTGTTTTCGAGGGGGTGCGCCGGCAGCCAAACGGGTCGGTCAATGCCGATGGCTGGGTGACGGTGCGCGACCTCAATCGCGCCATGGACTGGTCACTGCCGGATGAAGAAGCCAATACCATTGCCGGCCTGGTCATCCACGAAGCTCAGAGCATCCCGGAAGTCGGTCAGATTTTCACCTTCTACAACTATCGTTTCGAGGTGTTGAGGCGGCAGCGCAATCGCATTACCGCCGTACGCATCACGCCGCTTGTTCCATGAATGCTGCTGGCCGAGAACCTAGAGCGTTTATGTCTTTAACGGAATCGGCACCGGCCCACTCCCCCACCCGGCCACCCCCAAGGATATAATCGCGAGGGGTGGCCGGGCTCACGGAGTGGGCCGGTGCCGTCTAAACCTGATAAGCTCTAAAACCGTTTGCGCATAATGACTGCGGTTTCGGCGCATAACCGGTCATATTGCGGGTGGGATTTAACCACCGCCGGGGTTTCGTCCCGGGTGATCTGCTTGAAAAAGCCCACAGCGCTTTCGGTCAGCAGGAACGCCACTTCG
The DNA here is from genome assembly GCA_003232175.1 of Hyphomicrobiales bacterium. Lineage (GTDB taxonomy): Bacteria > Pseudomonadota > Alphaproteobacteria > Rhizobiales > SZUA-8 > SZUA-8. The sequence goes on from QILX01000158.1 coordinate 12,653, forward strand.
CCGCCGTCTTTTCTAGCTTCATGAAGAGCGGCCTGGGCAATGGCCCGGCCAACACCTAGGCCGCGTTTTGCAACAACGACAACCGAACGCAATAAAATGACGCGACCCAGTGATTCGTAACCGCCATAACCGACGATCTGCTCGCTGATGGTCGCCGAGAAATAATGGCCCCGCGAGGTCGCAAGGTCAGCTGTTGGCAAATCGTCCAGGGCAAGCGCCGCCAGAAACTTCTCGTCGCTGGCCGATATGGAGGATATATCTAGGTTGATTGTCATGTCATCGTGGTGTGATTCGAATTCCCCGCACGGGTTAACCGGTATTATTGTCCTGATGTGGTAATGGCAAGTGCGTGGATTGGTCCGTTCAACTCCTCGGCCAAGGCCTCGTTGACTAGGCGATGACACTGGACGCGGCTTAGGCCGGCAAAGGTCTTGGAAGTGATTTTGACCCGGAAATGGGTCTCGCCCTCAGGTTTGGCGCCGGCGTGGCCGGCGTGCAGGTGCGATTCATCGATGACCTCCAGCGTACTCGGGAGAAACGCCGTGCGAAGTTTTTTTTCGACGATTTTGGCAACACTCATGCAACACCTCCATGTATATTCTACTCAAGCGCGAACAGTGCATTGCCCGCGCGCCCGCAAATCACCATAATTGCACCCGTGAAACACAACTCAACATTTTTCGACAGCATCCGGATCAAACCGCGCGGGCAACGCACCACGGCGAAGCGGTGCGAATGGCCGGGGTGTTCAGCGTCCGGTGAGCACCGGTCGCCCAAGAGCCAGCCGAACAATGGCGAGTATTTCAATTACTGCATGGCCCATGCGCGGGAATACAACAAGAGCTACAACTATTTCGCCGGTATGAACGCCGAAGAAAACAGGGCCTTCCGCAAAGAAGCCGAAACCGGGCACAGGCCGACCTGGCGCATGGGCCAGCGCGGCGCGTCGGTGTATCGAACCGTCCGAACGCGCTTTGACCGCTTGAATGACAAAGACCCCTTTGGTACGTTTCGCGGGGGACGCGCACCCCGGCCAGCCCGAAAAGTCAGCAACGCCGCGAGCAAAGCCTTCGATATTATGGGTCTTGACCCTGAAACCGAGGCGACGAACATCAAAGCCAAATACAAGTCCCTGGTGAAAATGCATCACCCTGACGCCAATGGCGGCACCCGAGAGGCCGAAGACAGGTTGATTGAGATTATTCAGGCTTACCGCTATCTCCGCGAAGCAGGTTTCTGCTAAAAGAAGCGAAAGCTCAACACTCTCCCCATCAGGGCCGGTCGTCATTAAGCCCGTCCAAGGAATTATCAATGCCCGAAACGGTTGATAACGCACCGGCGCCCATGCCGGACTTGAAGGTATCGGTTCGCCAGCAATTCGGAATCGACAGTGATCTTGAGGTGCCGGCCTATTCCGGCGCCAATGAACATGTCCCCGAACTTGACGAGAGTTACATTTTCGATCCTGAAACGACCTTAGCCATTCTGGCAGGTTTCACCCATAATCGCCGGGTAATGATCCAAGGATATCACGGCACTGGCAAGTCGACCCATATCGAGCAGGTGGCGGCCCGCCTCAACTGGCCGTGCGTGCGGGTCAATCTGGACAGCCATATCAGCCGCATCGATCTGATCGGCAAAGATGCCATTGTCATTCGCGACGGCATGCAGATCACCGAGTTCCGCGAAGGCATCCTGCCCTGGGCGCTGCAATCAAATGTCGCCCTGGTGTTCGACGAATATGACGCCGGGCGGCCCGATGTGATGTTCGTGATCCAGCGCATTCTTGAAGCCTCTGGCAAACTGACCCTGCTCGATCAGGCCCGCGTGATCACGCCGCATCCGGCGTTCCGGCTGTTTTCAACCACCAATACCGTTGGCCTGGGCGATACCACCGGGCTTTATCACGGTACCCAGCAGATTAATCAGGGCCAGATGGATCGCTGGTCGATCGTTGCCACCTTAAACTATCTGGCCCACGACAAGGAAACCGCCATCGTACTGTCCAAGGTCAAAAGTTATGACAAGACCGAGGAAGGTCAGCAGATCATTTCCTCCATGGTGCGGTTGGCCGATTTGACACGCAATGCTTTCATGAATGGTGACCTTTCGACAGTGATGAGCCCGCGAACCGTCATCACCTGGGCGGAAAACACTGAAATCCTCGGTGATATCGGTTTTGCATTCCGGGTGAGTTTCCTCAACAGATGCGACGAGCTTGAGCGCGCCCTGGTGGCGGAATTCTACCAGCGTTGCCTGGGTAAGGAACTGCCGGAACATTCGACCGGCATCCTTCTGAACTAGGCCGCGACAGGGGCCCCGGCGCACTGGTGCTGCGCCCATGCAGGCCTAAGTATAACAAGGATACGACGTGACCAAATCGTATACATCCCGCGAAGGACCGCTTGATGCATTCAAGCGGGCGCTCGCCGGGGCGACGCGGGCCATGGCCGAAGAGGGCGAGCTGGAAGTCACCTTTGGCGCCGACCCCCCTGGCATTTCCGGCCACAAGGCGCGATTGCCCGAACCACCACGCAGCTCCGGCCCTGATGACCTCGCCATTGTGCGCGGCTATGCGGACAGTCTGGCCTTGCGGTTTTCGGCCCATGATGCTGACTTGCATTCCCGCCTTGCCCCGCGCGGCCAGGCGGCACGGGCCATTTTCAATGCAGTTGAACAAGCGCGGGTCGAGGCCGTTGGAGCTTTGGCGATGCCAGGGTGTGGCGAAAATCTCGACGCCCGTGTCAGCCACCACTATTCCAAGGCCCAGTTTTCCAAGATCGAGGCCCGCGAGGATGCCCCTCTTACAGATGCCGTGGCGCTGATGGTACGCGAAGCCCTGACGGGGGCGCCGGTACCGCTTGGGGCAACAAAATTAGTTGAATTCTGGCGTCCGTGGATAAATGAGAAAATCGGTGGCGAGCTGACCCGGCTGGCCACCGAGATAAATGACCAGGACGCCTACGCTCAACTGGTACGGGATATTCTTACCCAGCTCGATATGGGCGAAGACCCAGGCGACGCCGATGATGATAGCGGTGACGACAACGATAACGAAGATCGCAGCGACACAGCCAGTGATGACGCTGAGGCCGGTGACAGCGAGACCGATGGCGACGCCGAAGCCCTTGCCTCTGACGCATCCGAAGATTCCGACGGCGACTTGGACATGGAGATGGACCTGGATGCCGCCGATATGGATGACAGCGGCGAAGGTGATGATGCATCAGATTCCCAACACCCCTGGCAACCCGACGGTGACCGCCGCAACGCGCCCGACCGGCAGGCTTACAAAGTATTTACTACCAGTTTCGACGAAATAATCGCTGCGGAGGATCTGTGCGATGAAGAGGAGCTGAGTCGCCTGCGAAGCCACCTCGACAAACAACTCTCCAGCCTCCAAGGCGTGGTTGCACGGCTCGCCAACCGGCTGCAGCGGCGATTGCTGGCGCAGCAGAGCCGAAGCTGGGATTTCGACCTTGAAGACGGCCTGCTCGATGCCGCCCGACTCTCGCGGGTGGTGACCGATCCAATGCATCCACTGTCCTTCAAGGCCGAACGCGATACAGAATTTCGCGACTCTGTGGTCACGCTGCTGCTCGACAATTCAGGCTCTATGCGCGGCCGGCCCATCATGGTGGCGGCAGCCTGTACCGATATTCTGGCCCGGACGCTTGAGCGCTGTGGGGTCAAGGTCGAAATTCTCGGATTCACCACACGGGCTTGGAAAGGCGGCCAATCCCGCGATGCCTGGCTGGAGAATGGCAAATCACGCGATCCGGGCCGGCTCAATGATCTGCGCCATATTATCTACAAATCAGCGGACACTCCCTGGCGCCGGGCCCGGCGGAACCTGGGGCTGATGATGCGCGAAGGGCTTTTAAAAGAAAATATCGACGGCGAGGCGCTTTTGTGGGCCCATTCGCGCCTGGTCAACCGCCCTGAACAACGCCGTATCCTGATGGTTATTTCCGACGGTGCCCCAGTTGACGATTCAACCCTGTCGGTCAATACCGGCAGCTATCTGGAAAAACATCTTCGCGATGCGATCAAAGACATCGAAACCCGCTCGCCGGTTGAATTGCTGGCCATCGGTATCGGCCATGACGTGACCCGGTATTACCAAAGGGCTGTTACCATTATCGACGCTGAAGAACTTGGCGGCGCGATGACCGAAAAGCTGGCGGAACTGTTTGAGGAAAATGCTGGCGCATCTTCGTCCAGAGATTCCAGCGTCCGGCACCGCCGGCGCGTATCCGTGCATTCTTAATCTCGCCGGCACGCCACAAGACCTGTCAACTTGAACTGCCCGAAAATCATCCTATGTTTCTAATGGCTTGGCGCCTTGTAGGGCCAAGTGGATATGCGCGCGCCGTGGCGGTGCTGCAGAAGCGCTGAAAAGGACTTCTGGATGACTCGATTGACATCATTTTCGAGCCCTTACCTGCTCGGCTTTGATCAGGTGGAAGCTTTACTTGATCGCATCGCCAAAACGGCGGGTGATAATTTTCCTCCCTATAATATTGAAAAATTCACAGCCGGAAACGGCGGTGAAAGGCTTCGAATTGTCCTTGCGGTCGCCGGATTTCGCGGTCGCGACCTCGACGTGACTCTGGATGGCTCGACCCTGACCATCAGTGGCGCTCAAAAAGACGACCCAGAGCGCGACTATCTGCATCGCGGCATTGCCACCAGGAGATTTGTGCGCAGCTTTGTCCTCGCCGAAGGCATGGATGTTAAAGATGCCGAAGTTGAAAACGGCCTTTTGGCCATCAATCTCGTTCGACCGCAGCCGGACAATAATGTCCGAAAAATCCCGGTCATCGACCGGGAATAATTAATTTTCGTTCACCTTCCAGTCACAATGGTTGCGCTTATTTGCTTGGGTGCACATATCGATATGTCTAGTAACGATTGGAGTTCGCCATGGTCACACCCAGAAATATAATGAGTAAAATCGAATTTGCCGCGCTCGGCGATGAAAACGTGGCCTATGTTCGCGTCCTTCCTGTTGACGAAGCCAAGGTGCTTGCCCACCAGATCGGCCTGCCAGCTCAGGAAGTGAAACTTTTCTCCTTGCATGCGGCGGATGGCCGCAGGATTGCCATTACCGACAGTTTCGATACCGCGCGCGCCAGCGCCACTGAATACGATCTTGAAACGGTGCGGGTGCATTAAGGGATAATCAGGTCAAATTATCGGCGTCTGCCCGCGCAGATAATCGCTTTAAGCAAACCGCTTGCGGATCAGGGCGTCCAGAGCTCGAATGCATTGAGCTTCGCCGCCTTTGGGGCCGTGGGGCCTTTTTTCCGGCGCCCAGCCATAAACATCGAAATGGACCCAGGTTTTTGCAGCCTTGACAAAGCGGCCCAAAAAGAGCGCCGCGGTGATTGAGCCTGCGAATGGTTTGCCAGGCGCATTGTCCAGCTCGCCAGTAATACCATCGACCCAAGCCTCGTAGGGCTGCCAGAGCGGAAGCCGCCAGGCCGGATCGGCCTGAGCCTTTGCGCAGGCGTCAAATGTTGCGGCAAATCCCGCATCATCGGTATAAAATGGCGGCAGGTCCGGCCCCAGGGCCACGCGTGCAGCGCCAGTCAATGTCGCCATGTCGATCAGTAGATCAGGTACCTCCTCATCAGCCAGGGTCAGGGCATCAGCCAGAACCAGCCGGCCCTCGGCATCGGTGTTGCCAATCTCGACACTGAAGCCGGCACGTGATTGCAGAACATCTCCGGGACGGAATGCCGAACCGGAAACAGCATTTTCGACCGCCGGGATCAACACCCGCAGGCGGACCGGCGCACCTGCGTCCATCAGCATCGACGCCAGACCAAGGACGTTGGCCGCCCCGCCCATATCCTTTTTCATCAGCAGCATGCTCGATGACGGCTTCAGATCGAGCCCGCCTGTATCGAACGCAACGCCCTTGCCAACCAAAGTAACTCTAGGAGCGTCAGCAGGACCCCAAACCATATCAATCAGGCGTGGCGCCCGCGGGCTCGCCCGGCCTACCGCATGGATGAGCGGGAAACCCTGTTCGAGTAACTCATCGCCGACAATCGAAGTGAAACTCGCGCCGTGAGCTGTGGCCAGATCGTGGGCCGCAGCTTCGATTTCAGCCGGCCCCATGTCGTTGGCCGGCGTGTTGATGAGGTTTCGCGCCAAAAAGACACCACGCACAAGACGTTTGGTTTCGGACAACACATCTGCGTCCGGCACAATCAGAACCGGTCTACCGCCCTTGAATTTCCGGTACAGGTTGAATTGATACGCGCCCATAGCCCAACCCAGAGCCGCCAGTATCGGTGCGTGGGGTTTGGTGGCCAGATGATAGATGCCGGTTGGCAGAGTCCGGGCTACGGCGCCCAGGGCAAGCTGTCCAAAAGGGTCTTCATCCCTGGCCTGAGATACCACGATTGCGGTGATTTCGCCTTTCGCACCAGGCAAGACCAGAGTATCCGATGGTCCGGCACCCAGCGCCACGGCGTAGGCCTGGGCCACCGGTCCAAGTTTGACCAGCAATGCCTCTCGCTCATCCGATACAACCACGTGGATGGGGATACTCGATTTAGGCACCGGGCCACCGGCCAGCTGAAATGAAATGTCACTCATGAGATTATAATCCTGAACCGAATGAGCCGGGCGACTTATAAAGCCGAAGCCGGGAATTAGAGACGACCGGCCTGAGAATAGAAGCGTACCGCTCCGGGATGCAGCGGAATTGAAATTCCGTCAAGCGCCGTTTCAAGCTGTATTAACCGGCCTTTCTCATGACCTTTGTCGATATGAGGTCGGTTTCCCGGACGCCAGAGCGCGGCGGTGATGTCGTAAATCAAGCCAGCATCGGCCCGGGTCGTGGTCACAAACAGGGCCTTGACCGAAATTGTGGCGATTTCACCAATGCCGGCATAAGTCTCTGCATCGATGGTGTGGGAAACAAAAAAGGCACTGCTTTCAAGTAGCTCATCTACCGGTGGCCCGGAAATCGGCACAATATCCACCAGACCTCGATCAGCAAGATCGGTTACGACTGTCGACGGAGTGCCCGAAATCAGGAAAAATGCATCCAATGTGCCTGCGATAAGCCGGTCGGCGGCGTTAGATACGCCGATTTCTTCAACGCGTAAATCCTCGGCTTTCAGGCCAAATGCTCTGAGAATGAGGAGCGCATCCGCCTGAGTGCCGGACCCGGCGGAATCAATCGACACCCTGCGGCCCCGCAAATCCTCCACTGAACGAATTTTTGCGGATTTTGCCGTAACAAGTTGTACAGCTTCTGGATAAAGAGCAGCGATGGCCCGTAGCGGTTCCACCTTTTCGCCAGCGAACATGGCCTGACCGCGATAGGCCCAATCAGCGATGTCGGCCTGAACAAAAGCCGCATCAGCACGCCCCGCAGCCAGCGCCCGGACATTCGCTGTTGAGCCTTGGGAGGATTTGACCGCTGCCAGCAGTCCTGGGACACCACATCGGTCCTGTTCGTTACATCGCTCGGAACCTGGCGGTTGGGATATTATTGCCGCAATGGTTTCAGCAACCGGAAAATAGGTGCCTGCGGTTGATCCGGTGACGATCTGGAAGAACCTGATATCCGCTGGCTCCTGCTGCTGGCCTGCAGGCGCGCGCCAGACCAGAAATGCGCCGATAAAAGTCGCCAGCAATATCACACCGATAGCAAGCCCGCCTTGCGAAACTTTAATCTTTCGAATGCGCGCGGCGCGCGATTTTGCGGCCTGACCAAGATCGCGGACCCGGCTCGCATGGCTTCTTTTTTGGTTCTGAGGCATGGTGACCTGAGGTCGGTTGTTTTGATTGTCGACGCGAATTTTTGTACTCACTATCATGAATAACGTATTTTTGGCGCCAGGTGGACCCGGACCCATGCCACATTAGCGTTTTTTTGAGTCAAATAGGTCTTGAAGATTTATGGTTTGGTACCTGTCACTATAGTTAAGTGTTTATTGACTGGTGAGTAGTAATGTGTCGTTAGGTTTGGGGTATGACGGCAGGACGTCTAGTGATATGGTAACGGTTCTAACAACTCGCAAAATTTTTAGAAAATGCACTTCCGCAACGGTTCTGGTAGTGGCGGTTTCACTTCTGGCAGGATGCGCAAGCAACAAAGCCGCCGCGCCACATTTAATGGCCAACGCCAAGCCGATGTCCAAGAGTGCCGCCCTGGCAGAGGCTCAGACGCTGAACGCCGCATTCAAGAAAAACCCCGGTGACGTCGGAACCGCAATTCGGTTTGCCCGTTCCCTGCAAACCATGGGATCCAACAATGAGGCCGTGGCAGTTTTGGCGGAAACAGCCGAGCGCCAGCCCGGAGACAAATTGATTGTCGCAGCCTATGGTAAATCCCTACTAAGCGCCGGCCGGGCCGAAGAGGCCGCTACTGTCCTCAAACGGGCCAGAGCGCTCGACAAAAACGACTGGCGGATTGTTTCGGCGCTCGGTCTTGCGCATGATCAAATGAAACGCTACGGCGAGGCACGGCAATTTTATACCAGCGCCGCCAAACTTGCACCAGGCGAAGCGTCAATCTTCAATAATATGGGGCTGTCATACGCCCTGGACAAAGATCTGGTGTCGGCCGAAAAAGCCTTGAGAACCGCCTCAGGGATGAAGGGTGCTGAACCACGCGTCCGCCAGAACCTAGCTCTGATCGTCGGCTTACAGGGCCGGTTCAAGGAAGCGCAGAAAATTGCCAGCATGGACCTGCCAAAAGATATGGCGGCGCAGAATACCACCTACCTTCGCAATATGCTGGCCGAACCCAATGCTTGGCGCAGATTGGCAAATGCCGATGACAGCAATCCAGCCACGCCTCACGTGCATGAAAACGCAATTGCAACCAGCTCACCGGCTCAGCCGGTTGAAACCACCACCGGCGATGGTCCGGTCGGTGGACCGCTGCACCTTGTAAAATCCAGTGACAAGGCTCCTGACACCATGGTGCCGGCCGAACGTCTCGATGATACTTTACCACGCAATACAGTGATCGGATGGCCCAGGGACATATTTAACCAAGGCCCCCGTAATGGCCAGGATCAAGTTGTGCTGGCCGCCCGACTCCCGATCGGTATCCGCCGTCTCAAAAGTGGTGGCGTACCGGAATAGGCGATCAGGGTTTTAGGGCTTTCCTGGCCCGGCCACCGAGAGGCACCAGGCGGCGGCCAAGCCGCCAGTCCGCGGGCAAAATGAATTCACCCGCCCATAACCCCTTCCTGTTAACGCGAGCGGTGGTGTTGGCAATGACAAACCAATCGCCATCGTTCAAATTTGCCACCGCCATGCCTTCGCCAATCAGAGCTGCATTGAGGTTGAGGGTGGC
>QILX01000342.1 GCA_003232175.1 Hyphomicrobiales bacterium
CGAAACGCTCTCGATCTGATCTGCTCATATGATGTGGTTGTCGATGGTTCAGATAATTTTGCCACCCGCTATCTGGTCAGCGATGCAGCATATTTCGCCGAAAGGCCGGTAGTATCGGCTGCTGTGGGCCGGTTTGACGGGCAAATCACCACACTTGCCCCTCACCTTGCGGCGCCAGGCGATGGGCGAAACCCGACCTATCGTTGCCTTTATCCCAATGCCCCACCTGATGGCACCGTGCCGGCTTGCGAGGAAGCTGGAATATTGGGAATTGTAACCGGAATTGTCGGCACGCTTCAGGCCAATGAAGTCCTCAAACTGGTGCTAGGGATCGGTACGCCACTGATCGGCCGGCTGTTGATGGTTGATACTCTGGCCCCGGCTTTCGACACTATCAAATACAGCTGGCACGCGCAAAACCCGCTAAATGGCGAAACGCCTACCTTGAGCCCCGAAGACATCGGCCAGATCACCTGAAATTGTCATCCACCCATGGCCGGCAACACACGATCTGGCGGAGCGTGACCATCAGAGAACGCCTTGATATTGATGATGACTTTTTCGCCCATATCAATGCGGCCTTCTATGGTGGCTGACCCCATATGGGGGATCAACACCGTGTTCGAAGATTTCAAAAGGTATGGATTGACAGCGGGTTCGTGCTCAAAAACATCCAGGCCCGCGCCGGCCAGCTCCCCCGCTTCGAGTAATTGGGCCAGAGCTGTCTCATCAATCACTTCGCCACGGGAGGTATTGACCAAAAAGGCGTCTGAACGCATCAGCGCCAGCCGCCGGGCGGACAAAAGGTGATAGGTCGCCGGTGTGTGGGGGCAATTGACCGAAACGATGTCCATGCGCGCCAGCATCTGGTCAAGACTCTCCCAATACGTCGCCTCGAGCGGTTCCTCGATGGCGGCATTCAGCCGGTTGCGGTTGTGATAGTGGATCTGTAGCCCAAAAGCCCGGGCACGCCTGGCCACCGCTTGGCCGATGCGTCCCATGCCGACAATACCAAGCCGCTTGCCGAATATCCGGTTGCCAAGCATCCAGGTCGGCGACCAGCCGGTCCAGCTCTTGGGGTTTTCCTTGAGCAGCCTCGCGCCCTCGGTCAACCGGCGCGGTACCGCAAGGATCAGAGCCATGGTCATGTCGGCGGTGTCTTCGGTCAGAACGCCGGGGGTATTGGTGACCGTGATACCGCGCTCCTTGGCCGCCCCGACATCGATATTATCGGTGCCGGTGCCAAAATTGGCGATGAGTTTAAGATCCGGCCCAAGGCCATTGATGACCGCGGCATCGATCCGGTCGGTCACCGTGGGTACCAGAACCTCGGCATCTTTGGTGGCGATAGCAAGCTCGGGGCCCGAGATCGGATTGTCGTCGAGGTTGAGCTTGGTATCAAATAGCTCGCGCATTCGCGTTTCGACAATGTCAGGCAGCTTTCTGGTGACGACAACCCGTGGTTTTCTGGCCGGCATAGGGTCTCCTTCGTAACTCAGCCTTTAGGCGTCCTTAACCTCAGGCGGGTAAAATTTCACATCGCCGCCCAATTTGGCAGAGACACCTCAATCATCAAATGGCGGCGGGCTGAAAAGGCCTGGTGGTGGGGATTGTAACCGATCCGGCGCAATTATGCGCCAAAGCCAGAAAAATAAGACGGGGAATATGAGTCGAGTATCGCGTTTTGTACTGGTTTGTGCGCTGTTTTTGGGTATCACAGCTGCAATCTACGTCACAACTGATTTTCAGCCCCACGGTGGAAGTTCTCGTGCGGCTACGCCAAATTCCTCACAATCGATGGCCTCCACGATTGGGGTATCGAAATATTCTGGTTTGCCGCTGCCCCGGTTTGTGTCGTTGAAAAAATCCAAAGTCAACGTCCGTCGCGGGCCCAGCCGACAGCATCCGATTGCCTGGGCGTTCACCAAAAAAGGCGTTCCGGTGGAAGTGATCAGCGAATCGGACAATTGGCGCCTGGTCCGTGATGTCGAGGGCAGCGAGGGCTGGATTTATCAGGGGCTCCTCTCCGGCGAACGGTCGGTTGTTGTCGCCCCTTGGGAGGGCGAGGCGCTACTTGATATTCGCAAGAAACCAGGAGCAGACTCCAGCGTCGTGGCCAGGTTTGAAGCCGGCGTGATCGCCGAAGTCAGAAACTGCACCGGATCGTGGTGCCGGATCGAATCCGCAGGATATGAAGGCTGGATAGCTCAAAACAAAGTCTGGGGCGTTAAGGCGCACATTCACAAATACTGAAGCCCGTGCCGGACCTTTAGATTTGCCCTTGTCAGGCTTGGGATCTCCTATTCGTCGACCAGACGGATCATGACATCAACACGCGCAACACGTTTGCCCTCCGGCAGATTAGGAATTCCGGTAACTTTGAGGCTGGGCGCGGGGATGTCGATCATCCTGCCTTCGGACTCGATGAAAAAATGCTGATGATCACCAGTGTTGGTATCGAAATAAGTTCGCGTACCGTCAACAGCCAGTTCGCGCAGCAACCCAGCTTCGGTAAATTGATGCAAGGCGTTGTAAATTGTCGCGAGCGAAATTCTAACACCGGCGCGGTGGGCTTCCTCATAAAGGTTTTCCGCCGTCGTGTGCCGGTCACCCTGTCCAAAAAGCAATGCTGCAAGGGAAATTCGCTGCCGCGTCGGGCGCAGACCCGCACTTCGGAGCATATCAATAATGTCCGGCGTAGAAACGGTTCCGTCGGTTGATTGATGGTTCATTCGCTAACTCAGTTTTAAAGCAATACCAGCCTTTTTAGCCTCATCAGGCACTATTTGCAAGTTCTTCGCAACTGGGTACGAGCGACCATATTGGACAGTCAGGGTCCCCGCCCCGCTTCTTGACTTGACTGCCAAGAGCAAGGAAGAGGCTCGTGCGTCAAGTGGGCTTTCGGCATGTCAACCATTGTGTTAGGAACCGACAGGAATCGCGGCACCAAAGCCGCATTTTGCGGACTCCAGGAGTGACATGGCCGACCGTCGCGACAGTTTTGATTATGAGGACCTTCTCAAATGCGCCCGGGGGGAGTTGTTTGGCCAGGGCAACGCCCAATTGCCCCTGCCACCTATGCTTATGTTCGACCGAATTTCGACGATAGCCGAAGATGGCGGCGAATATGGCCGCGGGCAGATTATCGCCGAACTTGATATCAAGCCGGACCTGTGGTTCTTCCCCTGCCATTTCAAGGACGATCCAATCATGCCCGGCTGCCTGGGGCTTGACGCCATGTGGCAACTCCTGGGCTTTTTTCTTGGCTGGTTGCCGCGACCGGGCAAGGGGCGGGCCCTAAGCGTCGGTGAGGTAAAATTTAAAGGCATGGTTCTGCCGTCAGTCAGGAAAGTCGAATATATTATTGACCTGAAACGCGTGGTACAGCGAAAATTGACCCTCGGTATCGCGGACGGAAAATTAGTCGCCGACGGGGAGACTTTTTTTGTCGTAAAGGATCTCAGGGCGGCATTATTTCAGGCAGACTAAATTCATGCCCTTTCTAGTTTCCCATTTGATGACTAGATACTAAGGGCTCAGCAACCAGCTCCGGGGATTGAATATGCGCCGCGTCGTGGTCACAGGGATCGGAATCGTCTCCTCCATCGGCAACAATGCCGCGGAGGTGCTGACCTCATTGCACGAGGCCAAATCGGGTATTGTACACGCGCCGGACTATGAAAGGCTTGGTTTCAGATGCCGCGTACATGGCGCGCCGTCCCTTGATCCGCGCGAGGTGATCGACCGGCGCAAGATGCGTTTCCTCGAGGACGGGTCTGGCTGGTCCTATATCGCCATGGAGCAGGCCATCGCCGATGCAGGGCTTGCCGATGATGAGGTTTCCCACCCCAAAACCGGCCTAATCGTCGGCACCGGCGGCCCGTCGACCCGCGCCATCGTCAAGGCTGCGGAAACCACATTGGGGAAAAGCGCCAAGCAGGTCGGACCCTTTGCCGTTCCCAAGGCCATGTGCTCGATGGCCTCGGCGACGCTTTCAACCTTTTACGGCATTCACGGGGTGAATTATTCAATATCCTCGGCTTGCGCCACGTCGAACAACTGCATTGGCAACGCCTATGAGCTGATCCAGTGGGGCAAGCAGGATGTGATGTTTGCCGGCGGTGGCGAAGAACTTGACTGGACCTTGTCGGTGCTGTTCGACGCCATGGGCGCCATGTCGTCCAAATATAATGACACCCCGGCCCGCGCCAGTCGGGCCTTCGACGCCAATCGCGATGGTTTTGTTATTGCAGGTGGTGCCGGTGTCCTGGTCCTTGAGGACCGCGGGCGAGCGATGGCGCGTGGCGCCAAGATCTACGCCGAGATTGTCGGTTACGGCTCAACATCCGATGGCTACGATATGGTTGCGCCTTCGGGTGAAGGGGCGGAGCGCTGCATGCGCCAGGCACTTGAGACGGTGGATTGCGATGTTGATTACATCAACCCCCACGCCACCTCCACGCCAATAGGCGATATCAAGGAAATCGAAGCCATTCGCAATGTTTTTGGGTCCAAAATCCCGCCGATTTCAGCCACAAAGTCCTTAAGCGGCCACTCTTTGGGCGCCGCCAGCGCCCATGAGGCGATCTACTCGATATTGATGATGCAGAACGACTTTATCTGCGAAAGTGCCCATATCGACGAAATTGACCCAGACATGGCCGACCTGCCGATTGTGCGGGAGCGCCAGGACAATGTGAAATTGGAATGTGTCATGTCGAACGCCTTTGGGTTTGGCGGCACCAACGCAACGGTGGTTTTCAAGCGGCACGATGGGTGACTGACAATTGACGAAATTGGCTTTGGGGTGATCGGGGCGGCAATATCTCAATATTGGTGACGGCATCGGGGGATGCCTTGAGTGGGGCGGTATGAGTTGCGGGAACAGCAGGTAGGGGAATGACAATTTTAAAACAACCAGAGCCGTTGATGGCCGGCAAACGCGGCCTTATTCTCGGTGTTGCCAACGAGCGCTCGATAGCGTGGGGCATTGCCTCGCGCCTGGCTGAACACGGTGCCGAGCTGGCTTTCACATATCAGGTCGAGGCCCTGGGCAAACGGGTTATCCCGCTCGCCCAAAGCGTCGGGTCTGATCTGGTCTTCCCTTGCGATGTCGAAGACATAGAAACCGTCGATACGGTATTTAACGGGCTTGAGAAAGCATGGGGGTCAATCGATTTTGTCGTCCATGCGGTGGCGTTTTCGGACCGCCACCAGCTCAAGGGTCTTTATGCCGATACGACTCGCGATAATTTCATCCAGACCATGGTGATCTCGTGTTTTTCATTTACCGAGCTTGCCAAACGAGCCGCAGCGCTTATGCCTGAGGGGGGGGCATTGCTGACCCTAACCTATGGCGGCTCTAACCGTGTGATGCCGAATTATAACGTCATGGGGCTGGCCAAGGCGGCGCTTGAATCCAGCGTCCGCTATCTGGCTTCGGATTACGGCGAGCAGGCGATCCGCGTCAACGCCATTTCCGCCGGTCCGATGCGCACCCTGGCCGGGGCCGGCATTGCCGATGCCCGCGCCATGTTCAATTTCCAAAAGGCCCACGCCCCTTTGCGCCGAACCGTCACATTGGATGAAGTCGGCGGCGCGGCGCTCTACTTGCTGTCTGATTTGTCTACCGGGGTCACCGGCGAAATTCATTATGTGGACTCCGGCTACAACACAATTTCAACGCCGCGACCGGACCGCATGTAGGTGCCGGTTCCCCGTCCACGAGCAGTGTTGCCGCGTGGTGCCGACGGCAGCGGGCAATAAGGTAACAGGTAAGACGATAGACAAATTCGGTGCTTGAAACGGTTTTTGACTTTGCCTCCATTGTCCTCGCCGACATTGTTCTTTCCGGTGACAATGCCCTGATCATTTCCATGGCGGCTGCATCCCTGTCGCCGGAATTGCGGCGCAAGGCGATTCTCTACGGTCTGATTGTCGCTGCGGTGCTGCGGATCGTATTTGCCGTCTTTGCGACTTACCTTCTTGCCGTGCCGGGCTTGCTTTTTGCCGGTGGGCTGTTGCTTATCTGGGTCTGCTGGCGGCTTTACCGGGAAATCCAGGACAGCACAGCCCGTCAGGCCGCCGTCGCCATGCCTCAGGCTGAAACCGGCGGTTATAACGGGCCTCCCCGCCGCACCATGACTCAGGCCCTCATATCGATCACCGTGGCTGATGTGTCGATGTCCATCGACAACGTGCTCGCTGTTGCCGCCATCGCCCGGGACAACACTGCGTTGCTGGTTTTTGGCCTGGTTCTGGCGATTGTGCTGATGGGGTTATGCGCCGCGATCATGGTGAAGCTGCTTGCCCGTTATCCGTGGATTTCCTGGGCCGGCTTGTTTGTTCTCATCTATGTGTCGGCGCTAATGCTTTACGAAGGCTGGCCTGGGGCCCTGGCCCTGATCGGTTCAAGTTAAAAAAAACCCCCGCAAACAACGCGGGGGTTTGATCGGCTTTTTTGAAAACGAGAATTCAAAGCTGCTCAGTCCTCCCGGCGGCGCGGGCGGCGGGGCCGGCGCGGACGGTCGTCGGTTTCTTCAGGCTCGCCCTCGGCACGGGGGATTTCCTTGCCGGTTTCTTGGTCGACGACCTTCATGGACAGGCGGACCTTGCCCCGGTCATCAAAGCCCAAGAGCTTGACCCAGACTTTTTCCCCCTCCTTGACCACTTCACCGACGGTGGCCGGGCGTCCTTGGGAGAGTTGCGAGATGTGGACCAGACCGTCCTTGGGGCCGAAAAAGTTTATAAAGGCGCCAAAATCGACGACCTTGACCACGGTGCCCTGATAGATCATCCCGGCCTCAGGTTCGGCCACGATGGAGTGGATGCGCGCCCGTGCCGCCTCGATCGACTTGGCATCCGGCGAGGCGATCTTGATTGTGCCGTCATCCTCGACATTGATCTTGGCGCCGGATTGCTCGACGATCTCGCGGATGATCTTGCCGCCGGTGCCGATGACATCACGGATTTTGTCAACGGGAATATTCATCACCTCGATGCGGGGTGCGTATTCGCCCAGCTCCTCGCGGGCACCGGTAAGTGCCTTGGCCATTTCGCCCAGGATATGGTCTCGGCCGCCCTTGGCCTGCTCAAGGGCGATGCCCATGATCTCCTCGGTGATGCCGGTGATCTTGATATCCATCTGCAGCGAAGTGATGCCTTCGGACGAGCCGGCAACCTTGAAGTCCATGTCGCCGAGGTGGTCCTCATCGCCGAGAATGTCTGAGAGGACGGCATAGTCGTCGCCTTCCTTGATCAGCCCCATGGCGATGCCCGCCACCGGGCGCTTGAGCGGCACCCCGGCATCCATCATGGCGAGCGAGCCGCCACAAACCGTCGCCATCGACGACGAGCCGTTGGATTCGGTGATTTCGGAGACCAGGCGAAGGGTGTAAGGGAATTCGTCGGGCGCTGGAAGCACCGGGCGGATGGCGCGCCAGGCAAGCTTGCCGTGACCGATTTCGCGCCGGCTGGTAAAGCCGACCCGCCCGGTCTCGCCGACCGAATAGGGCGGGAAATTGTAGTGGAGCAAAAAGCGCTCCTTGTAGGTGCCTGAGAGGGCATCGACAAATTGCTCGTCCTCGCCGGTGCCAAGGGTCGCCACCACCAGAGCCTGGGTCTCACCACGGGTGAAGAGCGCCGAGCCATGGGCGCGCGGCAAAACGCCGGCCTCGGCGACAATCTGCCGCACATCCGCCAGGCCTCGCCCATCGATGCGGTTCTTGGTCGCCAGAATATCGCCGCGCACAATGTCCTTTTCGACCGATTTGAAAGCATCGCCGACTTCGGTCTTGGAGGGTGCTTTTTCGTCACCATCGGGGCAGAGTTTCTCCACAACGGCGGATTTCGCGACCGCGATGGCCTCCACGCGTTCGGATTTCTGTTTGATCCCGTAAGCGGCCTTCAGGCCCTTGCCGGCCAGCTTGTCGACTTTTTTGACCAGGGCGGAATTGTCCGGTGGGGTAAAGTCGCGTGGCTCCTTGGCGGCTTTTTCCGCCAGATCAATGATCGCATCGATCACCTTCTGGAATTCCCCGTGACCGAACATCACAGCCCCGAGCATGATCTCCTCGGAAAGCTCCTTGGCTTCACTTTCAACCATAAGAACCGCATCGCCGGTGCCGGCAACCACCAGATCAAGCTCGCTGTCGTCCATCTCGTCAAGCTGCGGATTCAGCACATATTCGCCATCGATATAGCCGACGCGAGCCGCCCCGATGGGGCCCATGAACGGAATGCCAGAGATGGTCAGCGCCGCCGATACCGCGATCAACGCCACAATATCGGGGTCGTTTTCCAGATCGTGGCTGAGCACGGTGGCAACGATCTGAGTTTCGTTCTTGAAACCCTTGGGGAACAGCGGCCGAATGGGCCGGTCGATAAGACGGCAGACAAGGGTTTCTTTTTCGCCGGGCCGGCCTTCGCGCTTAAAATAGCCGCCGGGGATCTTGCCCGCCGCATATGCTTTTTCCTGGTAATTGACTGTCAGGGGAAAAAAATCGAGCCCTGGTTTGGGCATCCGGTCGGCAACGGCGGTGGCAAGGACCGTGGTCTCTCCATAAGTGACGAGCACGGCGCCGTCGGCCTGGCGGGCGATACGGCCCGTTTCGATGGTCAGGGGCCGGTCGCCCCAGGTCAGTTCTTGTTTGTGAATATTAAACATTGAGTTTCACGCCGCAATTGACTCCGGACGGATTCCGATTGCCTTTTTTGGGCGTCCTTTCGTGGATCGTTCGTATGAAATGGGATCAGCGACGGATGCCGAGGCGCGAAATCAGAGATTTGTAGCGCTCTACGTCCTTCGACTTGACATAATCAAGCAACCGCCGACGCTGGCTGACCATTTTAAGCAAGCCACGGCGGGAATGGTTGTCTTTTTTGTGGGTTTTGAAATGTTCAGTCAGATTGGTGATCCTTTCGGTAAGGATCGCCACCTGCACTTCAGGCGAACCAGTGTCGCCTTCTGACGCCGCATAATCTTTAATAAGCGACAATTTTCGATCAGCTGTGATCGACATCGAGTACTCCGTTGTTCAGGTCCGCATTCAGGCGGACAGATTAAAAACGCGGGTGGGATGAAACGTACCCTGCCTGACTTCGCCCAATGCCACGGCGGCGCCGTGACACATGGCGTATGCAGGACCAGATACGATTGGTGCATCCCTTCCGCGAAGGATGACGGGCTGACCCGATCTGATACGGGCCGCGTCGTCTCTGCCAACAGCCAGCGCCGGGATGTCGTCCAGCGCGGTTACGACAGGACACAGCAAATCATCAAGATCCGCCGGGCCGGCGGCACCATGACCGATTTCCTCAAGCTTTTCCAGAGAAATCATATGCCCTTCGGCGAAAGGTCCCACAGCCAGACGCCGCAAGGCGGTAACGTGGCCTAAACACCCCAGCGCCAGGCCGAAATCACGAGCCAGGGCGCGCACATAGGTGCCTTTTCCGCAGGTGCATTCGAATGTGGCCTGGTCCTTTTCTGGCGTATCTATCATGGCAAGGGTTTCAATATGGGCCAGGCGCGGTTTGATTATGACCTGCACCCCGTCGCGGGCCAGATCGTAAGCCCGTTCGCCGGCGATTTTGATGGCCGAGAATTGCGGCGGGGTTTGCAGGATATCACCGGTAAAATCCGGCAGGATGGCTTCGATTGCAGCACCGGATGGTCTTGATTCGCTGGTGGCGATGACCTCGCCCTCGGTATCGTCGGTATTGGTCTGGCTGCCCCAACTAACGGTGAAACGATAGGTTTTCAACCCGTCCATCAGATAGGACACGGTCTTGGTCGCTTCGCCTAGGGCAATGGGCAGCATGCCGGTTGCGAGCGGGTCCAGAGTGCCGCCATGACCGGCTTTTCTGGCGTCGAACACCCGGCGGACGCGTGCCAGACTTTGTGTCGAGGTCAGGCCCAGTGGTTTGTCGAGCGCCAGCCAGCCATCGATCGGCCGGCCTTTTTTACGCCGTCCCACTTTTTAGCGCTTGTTATCGTCTTCGACCGGGCGATGAAAGTCCGGTGTCTCGAACAATATCCGCATTTTGTCCGAATAATCGAAGGACCCGTCGGAGGCGAAGGTGATTTCCGGGGTGAATTTAGTTGTCAGGGCTTTTGCGATCCGTCCACGGAAAAATTTCCGGTTCCGGTTAAGCGCTTCGATCGTCGTGTCAACGTCTTCGCCGCCAAGCGGCATGACGTAGGCTGTGGCCTGCCGCAGGTCGGGGCTGATAGTGACTTCGGTCACGGTTATCACTTTACCGTCCAGCTCAGGGTCGATCATATCGCTGCGGGTCAGCAGCTCGGCAATAGCGTGACGAACGCTCTCGCCAACACGGAGTTGACGCTGCGAAGGCTCGCGCCCGGCGGCAGA
The DNA here is from genome assembly GCA_003232175.1 of Hyphomicrobiales bacterium. GTDB lineage: Bacteria > Pseudomonadota > Alphaproteobacteria > Rhizobiales > SZUA-8 > SZUA-8. Next base: position 10,371 of record QILX01000342.1, read on the forward strand.
TTTAGTGGTTTTTTTCATGAAATCGGTTTGGTTTAGTCAGCTGGCTCGATGGATATGGACCCGGCGCGCGCCATATGCGCGGCCGGGCCACATAAAGTTATCAGATGGTGAAAATTTACAGTGTCCGCTCCACTTTCTCGACATCGAAACACTCAATAACATCGCCCTCCTTGAGGTCATGGTATTTTTCGAACGACATTCCGCATTCCTGGCCCGAGATGACTTCCTTTACCTCGTCCTTGAAACGCTTGAGCATGCCCAAGGTGCCTTCGTGGATGACCACATCGTCGCGGATCAGCCGCACATGGGAACCGCGGCGCACCACCCCTTCGGTGACATTGCAGCCGGCGACCTTGCCGACCTTGGTGATATTGAACACCTGCAGGATGATCGCATTGCCCAGGAACGTTTCCCGTAATTCCGGATCAAGCAGACCCGACATGGCGGCCTTGACGTCGTCGATGAGGTTGTAGATCACCGAGTAATACCGGATTTCGACACCTTCAACCTCCGCCGCCACCCGTGCTTGTGCATTGGCGCGGACATTGAACGCCAGGATCGCCGCACCTGACGCCGATGCCAGTGCGACATCGGATTCAGTGATGCCGCCGACACCCTTGTGCACGGTTTGGGCAACAACTTCATCGGTGTTGAGATTTTCCAAAGCCCCGACAATCGCCTCGACCGACCCTTGCACATCGCCCTTGATCACCACGGCGACTTCTTTCCGGCCAGCTTCGGAAATTTGAGTCATCATCTGCTCGAGGCTGGCCCGGACCCCGGTGCCGACCATCTGGCGATCACGATGCAGTCGCTGGCGGTATTCCGAAATTTCCCGCGCCCGCGCTTCGCTCTCTACGACGGAGAACTGATCGCCGGCGTCAGGGGTGCCGTTCAGGCCGAGGATCTCGACCGGCTGCGATGGTCCCGCTTCACTTACATTTTCGCCGTGATCATTGACCAGCGCGCGCACCCGGCCATATTCGGCCCCGGCGACCACAATATCGCCGACCTTGATCATCCCGCGTTGTACCAGAACTGTGGCAACAGGTCCGCGGCCGCGATCGAGTTTTGCCTCGATTACCGCACCATCGCCGGCGCGGGTAGGGTTGGCTTTGAGCTCAAGCACTTCGGCCTGCAGCAAAATGCCCTCAATCAGCTTGTCCAGCCCGGTCTTCTTAATGGCGGAGATTTCAAATTCCATCGTTTCGCCCCCAAGGGACTCAACTACGATTTCATGCTGGAGAAGTTCGTTGCGCACCCGGGTTGGATCAGCATCGGGCAAATCCATTTTGTTAACTGCAACAATGATCGGCACACCCGCCGCGCGGGCATGATTTATGGCTTCGACAGTCTGGGGCATGACCCCATCATCCGCAGCAACCACCAGAATGACCAGATCGGTGACCTTGGACCCTCGCGCCCGCATGGCGCTGAATGCGGCATGTCCGGGCGTGTCGATAAAGGTAACCTTGTCGCCTGACGGCACCGCAATCTGATAGGCGCCGATATGCTGGGTGATACCACCCGCTTCCCCCCCCACAACATCGCTGGCGCGCAGGGCATCCAGCATAGAAGTTTTGCCGTGATCGACATGTCCCATGACAGTAACGATCGGCGCCCGGGGTTGAAGATCGCCCTCCTCGTCATTATCGGCGTGCAGTCCCTCTTCGACATCGGCTTCGGCAACGCGCCGGACGGTATGGCCCATTTCCTCGGTAATGAGCTGGGCCATGTCGGCATCGATGACATCATCGCTGGTGAGCATGTTGCCCTGCTGCATCAGCAACCGGACCACATCAACAGCGCGTTCGCTCATCCGGTTGGCCAGTTCCTGAACCGTAATGGATTCTGGAATGACCACCTCGCGCAAGACTTTGGCCTGGGGCTGGGCGGTGCCTCGCGCTTGTTTTTTGCCCCGTTCGATACGTCGGCGCATGGAGGCCAGGCTGCGCTGGCGCGGTTGATCGTTCAGCGCATTGGAAATGGTCAATTTGCCACGGGGCCGCCTGCCTGGTGTGGGTTTCCGACTCGGAGTTTTTGGTGGCGGTGTGGCGCTGGTACCACGTTTACGGTCGGCGGTACGTCGGGTTTCCTCGGTGCCGTCCCCCACATCGGTATCGAGGCGCCGGCGGGCTTCCTCTTCACGCCGGGCTTTTTCAGCATCATCATTTTTGCGGCGCTCGGTTTCCTCGGCCTTGCGGGCGGTGGCTTGGTCGGCTTCAGATTTTTGGCGTTCTTCTTCAATTATACGATGGGCAGCATCGTCCTTGGCACGAACGCGATCCTCGGCTTCGCGAAGGCGCGATTCGGCCAGGGCGTGGGCACGGGCGTCTTTTTCATCATTGGTAAGGGTGCGCAAAACCACACCACTTCCCCGACTGGCGGTGGGTTCAGTCGCAGGCTTAACTTCCGCTGGAGCGGGAGGTGGGGGCGCTACATCTACAACTGGCGAAGGCGCGGCCGGTGTCGGAGCTATTTCACCGGGACGTAAGATCCGTTTGCGTTTTTTTTCGACCACGACCGTCTTGGAGCGACCGTGTGACATGCTCTGGCGCACCCGTCCTGATCCTGCTGTGCCCTTAAGGCTCAGCGTGCTGCCGCCCGACAACCTCAGTTTGGTATCGCCCGTATCTTTGGTTTCGCTCATATCGTCCGTTCTTCTTCGCCATTTCTATGGCTTGGCTCAGTGCCAAATTCAGTCACTCGCCAGAGCCATCACATGGCCCCAGCGCCCCAATAGTCGTCCAGTCGCCGCAGCGTTTTTGTGACCGCGACCGCCATTCCGCCAATCACAAGCCCTGCATGTATCACATTAGCACGGCCTAAGGCCAAACTCATTTGATCACTGGTAAACCCCGAAAATAGTGGCGGGGCTGGATCACCACCGGCACGGCGTCCGGCAAGAAGCTTGGTCAGGCTACCGTCGGCGCCATCTGAGGCGAACAACACCAGCCCAAAGGACCGCGATCTCAGGCCGGCATCAACTTTCGAAAATCCGGTCTCCACTCTCCCCTGACCGCCCGCCATGCCAAGGGCATTCAGGGCGCTTGTTTCAAGCAGGGCGCCAACGGTCCTGTCAAGATCCGGCGTGGTTTTGCGGTCGGTTTTCAACGCTCTGGAGAAATGACCTTTGCGTGTTGCTTCGCGCACGGTAACGGCATTTGCCTTTACCCAGGCCCCGCGCCCCGGCAACCGTCCCTTGATGTCCGGCACCACGCCCTGTGGACCGGCGACAAACCGAACCAGTTCAGCGGTGTCAAAGGTCTGTCGTAAGACAATACAGCGTCGCCTGTGGCCCGTAGTGCTGTTTCGGCCCTTAGCGTCGATGTTGTCGAATTCAGATTC